>JACVIW010000255.1 GCA_015711695.1 Candidatus Geohydrothermomicrobium daggyaiense | reverse complement strand
ATGGATATGTACCTCAAGCCATATGCGTCATGCAGGCACACACACGGCGCCATTCAAGCTCTGCTTGAAATAATGTCAGATAATGAGTTCGAGCCCGGGGACGTGGAGAAAATCCATGTTTTTACTTATCCACTCGCTGTCATTGCAGTCGGAAAAGGGCTCGGTGAAAACCCGACATTCGTCTCAGCGCAGTTCTCGATTCCTTATGTTCTGGCAGCGACAATGCTCGATAGAGAACTGGGTCCGCTGCAGCTCACCGAAGAGAGACGCTCCGACCCACGAGTTGCGCGCCTGATGGAAAAAGTTCAGGTAAGCCCCGATGAGAAACTGCAAGAAATCTACCCCGAGTACACAGCGAGCAGAGTCGAGGTTTCTCTTTCCGATGGCAGACGCTTTATCCGGCAAGTAGACATTCCTAAAGGAGATCCACGAGACCCGATGGGGGAGAGCGAGGTTCGCGGGAAAATGAGGCGCTTTGCCGGAGAGAATGATCTGGAAAAACTCGATAAACTGGGCGATCTGGTCATGAATCTTGAAAAACTGAACGATATATCGACTTTAGTCGCCATGATCTAGAAGCGCAAAAAAGCGCATACCGGAAAGGAAGAAAAGGAGAGGAGATGGATTTTAACCTGAATGAAGAACAGAAGTTGCTGGTTGAAGCTATCAGGACAATGGGGCAAAAAGAGAACTTCAAAGAACTCGCTGTTCAAATCGACGCTAAAGCCGAGTTCCCCCACCATTTAATGAAGAAATTCGCAGACATGGACCTTCTAGGTATGACCCTTTCCCCCGAATACGGTGGTGGAGGCGCCCCTGCCCTAAACGCCATTATCGCTATAGAGGAGCTGGCGAAGTTCAGTCCTATGATCGCCGCTCCTGTCTTTGAATCAAACGTCGGCGCTGTTCGTGTGATTGATCTCTTCGGAACAGATGAGCAGAAGCAAGCCATAATCCCGGGAGTTTGTAAAGGGGAACTGAGCGTTGCCGTATGCATGACCGAGCCCGAAGCGGGTTCTGACCTTACCGCGCTCAAGACCAACGTTGTTGAAGACGGTGACGACCTTATTCTCAACGGTCAAAAGATATTTGTTACCGGGGGCGGTGAGGCAAGCCACTATCTGGTCTACACGCGATTCGGGGACATTAAAGGATACAAAGGGATCGGCGGAATCATTGTCGAGAGTGGAACTCCAGGCTTCTCGTGCGGTAAGCAGGAAGAATTCATGGGTTTAAGAGGGATGCCATCGTGCGATCTGATTTTCGAAAACGTGCGCGTACCTAAGAAAAACGTGGTTCTTGGGCCCGGCGAGTTCAGCAAACTCATGCTTACCTTTGATATCGAGCGATGCGGAAATGCGGCTATGTGCCTGGGGGTCGCAGCAGGTGCTCTGGAAGAGGCAAAATCTTACGCGCTAAAGCGCCATGCATTTGGTAGGCCAATATGCGAATTCCAGGCCATCCAGTTCATGATAGTGGATATGGCAATGAAACTTGAGGCTGCGAGACTTCTGGTCTACAGAGCAGCAACCAACGCCGGTCAGGGGCTCCCATCTATATATGAAGCATCTCTTGCTAAGTGTTATGCCAATGAGATGGTGGTGGAGGTCGCGAGCGCTGCCATGCAAGTATTCGGGGGTTACGGATACAGCAAGGATTTCCCGGTGGAAAGAATGCTCAGAGACGCTAAAGCCTGGGGAGTCGCAGGCGGTACCGTTCAAATGCTCCGCATAACCTTGGCGAGCCTGCTTTTCGGAAGGCGCTTCGATCAGCGCCCCGGAAAGTGACGTGGTGTTTTCTTTTTTGACGAAGTGTATCTTTTTGCCCTGACGCAAGGCTAAAAGTAAGTGACCGCTTCAAGGCATATGTAAGGCGTGAGTTAAAGCTCGAGTTTCGAAGGAAATTTATCGAGCTATGAGGGGGGATTCTATAATGGGTAAGTATTATGAAAGCGCGGAACAGTTATACGAGATTTACTCTTATTTCATGGACAAAGTTCTCAGCGACGAGAAAATAGGTCCTAGAATTGCTAAAGCGGGGATCATAATCAAATTTATTTACTATGAACCCGACGCGGAGATAACCATAGATCTGAAGAACCCTCCCGCTAAAGAAGGATTCTATGGCACTTATTACCTCGGCCCCTGCGAAATCGAGGAAGATGTATGGTCCGCTCAGGCGGCTGATTTCTCGCACAGTTTCTGGCATGGAAGAGAAAATCCCATTGCCGCCGTGTCAAAAGGACTCATAAAACAGGGCGGAAAAGTAACTGCGATGCTTCGCCTTCTTCCTGTCGTTCGCCCCGCTTTCAAGATGTTCCCTCAGGTGCTTGTAGAACTCGGTTATCCGGAAAAGGTGATAAAAGACTGACGCTTTAGATGCGATTTTCTCCACAAAGACCGAGAGCTGACTGGCAAGCCGCATATCAAGGCGATCAGGGATATCCCTCAATGGCTACCTTATGCCTCGCAATTCTGGGATTCGGTCAAGAATTTGTGCTAAAAGGATAAGAAATCGTGGTTTCGAAAGATTGTCTCTGTTTTAGGCCAGTAAGGACAGGCAAAATCTATTTCAAAGCGAATTCCTATAAGCGAATGAAAACTCCTCCCGCGCAACCCGCAAGCGGTCACTTCTATATTCGCCCGCCCTGCGATAATATTGGGAAGCAAAAGCCAGGATACCATTCGGGATTTGGCCGCGTTTTTATTTTAAAATTTTAAGGAAGAGGAGCATGACAGTTCTGGAGGTTTTTATGGTTACTTCCAAGCGACCTGCGAAACTCATATTGATCATTTCGATCGCCATTATTGCCGTTATCCTTTCAATCTGTTCTTTCCCCGATGAAGCCCGCGCAGAAAGCTGGGAGAAGGTCAACCGTGACGGTTTCGGCGATATCAAAAACTATGATGCATTTTCAATGATCGTTTACTATGAGGAACTCTATGTGGGAGCGAAAAACCAGGGAGGAACAACCCAGGTATGGAAATACAATGGAAAAATCTGGAAGAGAGTTAACATCGAGCCTTTCAGTTCATACGGAGCATATTTATCATCATATGCCGTTTTCAATAACATGATTTACATCGGCACCTATAATGCGCCATCAGGATGCAAGGTCCTCTGCTATGACGGTGTGAACCTCTACCAGGTTAATGAAGATGGTTTTGGCAATCCGGCAAACACCGGGGCAACATCCATGTGCGTGTATAACGGATATCTTTATGTGGGAACCAGCCAGCCCGATTACGGTCACGGTTGCGAGATATGGAGAACGAAAGCCGAGGGAGAACCACCGTACTCCGATTGGGAAATGGTTAGTAAACCAGGAATGGGAAGTAATAAGAACACCGCTGCTTCTTCAATGGCTGTTTATGGAAGCCTGTTTGTAGGAACAAAGAATAGGACGGAAGGAGCTCAGGTTTGGAGCTATGATGGGAGCGACTGGAGAAAAGTGAATAAGAACGGTTTTGGAGATGTCAAAACCCTGGATGCCAGTTCAATGAGCGTGCACGGCCAGTATCTTTACGTTGGCACTGAAAGGTATTCGGGAGGGCTTCGCATCTGGAGGTATGATGGCTCAACC
>JACVIW010000254.1 GCA_015711695.1 Candidatus Geohydrothermomicrobium daggyaiense | reverse complement strand
TAAGATAAGATTTTAAAGAAAAATTTGGGAAGTAATAAATTTAATGAATCTTTAATAAAATGAATCAGAAAAATGGTTCGCAAAAAATGGCTGGAAGCCATCTGCGTGCTTGAAAAAGGAATACTCAGAAAATGCGTAACAAGACAGAGGGCTGGATCGAGGAGAAGATAACCGCAAATAACGAAGCATGTGATCGAGAACCAGATGCTAAAAATATTAAAAAATGCGAGTGACATTCATATACCCTGATTTTTTTCAGTTCCCCGACGGGTCATTTCTCCCGGAGGGAAGAATATATCTCGGAATCGCGTACCTTGCAGCGGTCCTAAAAAACGCAGGGCACAGCGTATCCCTCGTTCACCTCGTAGCGCCCCCTGAGAGAGAGCAATTAGTTGAGACCGTAAAGTCTCATGATCCAGACCTTATTGGCTATTCAAGCACGACCCATATGTTCCGACACATAGCACGCATCGCGGAGTGGCTATCTGCTCTTAAAATACCAACAATATGCGGAGGAGTGCACCCAACGATAGCGCCCTTGGAAGCGCTATCAACATCAGGTATAGACATGATCTGCATAGGCGAGGGAGAACAGACTATTCTAGAAGCCTGCGAAGCCATGGAAGCGGATAGAGATTATTCAAAGATTGAGAGCCTCTGGATCAAAAGAGGCGATTCAATAATAAAAAATAGAGTCCGACCTTTACTCGAGAATCTCGACCTCCTGCCTTTCCCAGACCGCACCATATTCAACCCAGCGCTTCTATGCCCCGAACAGATACCGCGGGGAACCGTGATGGCGTCACGTGGATGTCCTTTTAACTGCACCTACTGCTCCAATCATGCGCAAAAATCCGTCTATCCGAACCCCGAGCGCTACGTGAGATACAGATCTCCTGAAAATGTCGTAACCGAAATAGAGGAACTAGTAAAAAACGATCCAGCAATAGAATTCATCAGATTCGACGATGATATACTTACTCTCGATATCGCGTGGCTCGAAGAGCTCGCCGGGCTATATAAAAAAAGGGTCGGCATGCCTTTCATCTGCAACTCCCGGGTCAACTTCATTAACGAGAAGACAGTTCAACTGCTCGCAGATATGGGCTGTTCGGTCGTATGTATGGGTATCGAAAGCGGGAATGAATGGCTCAGAAAAAACGTTCTCAACAGGCACATGAGCAACGACCAAATAATTAACGCGTTCAGGCTTTGCAAGGAGTTCGGTATCAGAACCGTTTCGACGAACATGGTCGGATTGCCTTTTGAAACAACGGAAATGGTTCTCGACACCATCAGAATTAACGCTCTGTGCAAACCGGACACAATTCAGGTCTCAACGTTCATACCCTACCCAGGAACTGAACTTCACTTTCTATGTGAAAAGGAAGGACTCCTTCAGCACGAGAGAGTTGATTCCATCTTCGAGGGACGCTCACCCCTGAAGAGAACCGACATGAGCTGGGAAAACGGGGCAGCAAAAATGAACTTCCACACCCTCGCGTATACTTTTTCACATCTTTATTCGCTGAAACCGGCGCTACCGGGGAAAATCATCGCGCGGGCTATTGAGTCAACCCTTACGGTAAAAGCAATTCCATCAAAATTGAGGCGATTTATATTTGAATCATTCATAAGAAAAAACGCGGGGAACCACGAACCGGAGTGGATAAAATATTGAGCGAGGCAGGCGCATATCCGTAAATCATGCGCTCTTCCCTCCCAGCGCAAAATATAAAAATAGCTTCAGGCGAAGAGCTTTATCCCTTGGCAAATGCTATGGAAAAGGAGGTATTCATAATGCCAGAAACTGTCATCATTGGAGGGGGAACCAGTGGTCTTGCCGCCGCTTATACTCTTCAAGACTCCGGCGTCGATTGTCTCGTTCTCGAAAAAAGGGAAGAACCAGGGGGAAGAATCTCGGGAAAAAAGCGAGATGGGTTCATAATCGACGCTGGCGCGCAGTTCTTTTTCACAAGATACGCAATAACTTTCAAGCTTATGGAATCCCTTGGAATCAAGGACAGACTTGTCAAGTTTATCAAACCAATCGGGATCCTGAAGAAAGGAAAAGTCCATCTCTTCAACCCTGACATAAAAAAAATGCTTAAATCGCCAAGCGCGCTGCGCGATGCGAGATTCCTCTCAATTAGAGGAACCCTCAAGGCGGCAAAACTCGGGGCAGACCTCGCGTGGCACGCAAAAGACCTTCATTTTGTCGACGCGGAAAAAGCGCTCGCGCTTGACCCATGGAGTGCGGCTGATTACGCCCGGAAAAACTACGGCGAAGAGATTCTCGAATATGCCATTCAGCCCGTGATCAGCGCCCTAACCCTCGGAGAACCAGAAGAAATATCCGCCGCGTATGCGCTAGCGCTTATTAGCTGGGGAGTGCCGGGACTTCTGACAACCACGGACGGAGTGGGTTTATTGGCGGAATCCCTTTCTGCGAAAGTAAAAAACATTGTGACCGGCGTCGAAGTAGAAAGAGTAGTGGTTGAAAAAAATCGAGTTAAGGGCGTTGTGGTCAGAAAAAAACGAAAAAAAGAAAAGATTGAGGCGAAACGGGTGATATGCTGCGTCACAGCGTCCCATGCGGCAAGAATTCTTGCTGGGGTCGATTCTTTTATTACCGAAAACCTCTCCCGCATAACATATAGTTCCTGCGTTCACGTAATATTCGCACTTCCACAAAAAATTATGGGAAACACCTACGCCATCGCTATTCCAAGAAAGGAACGACTGCTGTTCTGCGGTCTTACCGATAATTCCAACAAGCTGGACACATATGCCCCTCAAGAGTGTTCGCTCCTCCACGTCTACACATTCGGCAAGCATGCAAAACAGTTAATTGGCGAGAGCGATAAAGTAATAAAGAGAAGGGTTTCTGAGGATATTAAATCCGTCCTTCCGTCATTTTCCGATGATCAAATTTTTTGTGATATCGTGAAATGGGAAGAAGCAGTGTGCCTTTCTCCTCCCGGCAAGATAGCGGCGGTAGCAAGGCTGATAAAGGAGATAGAGAAATACCGCGGGCTATATATTGCCGGAGAATTCATGGGTATGCCCTCGGTTGAAGCAGCGCTCGCAAGTGGGATAAAAGCGGCGGAAAGCATCCTTGAGCGCTTGTAGAAAGCAGCTATTCTGGTAATTCCCTATTAAGAAAAAGTTACAGACTCCAAGCAAAAATCACATCGTTTTCAGAATGCGCAAGTAATCAGCGACAAAAAGCTGGAAGCGCAATTCTGGCTGAAATACACGATCCCGAATACCCCCAGCCGTTCGCGATGAAAGTTTATTTTTGCGAATCATAATTTGCTGGAAATTTTTGAAAGGTTGCGTTTGACGCGTGAGCGCGCGATCGAAGCGCCGTCTTTATAATATTATGTGGAAAACGGGAAGAAAAGTTTCTAAATGGTTAATGTTTTACTCTCCATGACTAAAATGTTAGACTCAAGGGAGACTGAAGCGGACATCTATCCAATCGATACCGGACAAGAAATATTCTACTTAAGCCGAAAAGAATTTAAGAAAGGATTTGAGAGGCCTGGAGGAAATGCTGCTCGAACAAGGAAGACTTAAAGGATTGGTAGTTTCTCAGAACCCTGAAATCTCGGAATTGATAACGTCCACATTCACCGGAAAATTAAACA
>JACVIW010000253.1 GCA_015711695.1 Candidatus Geohydrothermomicrobium daggyaiense | reverse complement strand
TCTTTGAACCGAAAAGCACATAACACTTACCAGCCCGAAAAGAGCCGAAATACGACCCTAATATTGAAAACTGTGCCTGTGGAAGAGCCTTTGCAGGCGAAAGTGATTGAATAACGGGTTTCGGTGGCTGAACATTAAAAGAAAGGGAATTGCTCGTTCCCCACGGAGTCTTAACAGAGACCTGACACAGCCCGGCTTCCCTCATCGGCACACGAGCTATTATTCTCCTTGGTTCCCAAGTTACATAGTGTTCCGCCTTTACGCCTGAGAACGAAACCCAGGAAAACCCTTGCACATAAGTGCCGAAATACTCACCGAAAAGGGTGACCGCGTCACCGGGTGCTCCAGATAAAGGCACAATGGAGTGAAGCGTGGGTGCTGGGGGAACGGTAAAAACGATTTTCACGAGGTAGGCATCCTGGTCTCTGGCACCAAGCGTCTCTGAGTTTGTGACTCCCGCTACGACAATCCCTCCATCGAGGGTTTCCAGTAATTCATACGCAGATGAAAGGGTCCCGCTGCCGCCAAAATCAAGTTCCCATGTGAGGTTGCCCGTTAAAGCGTCTATCCTTGCCGCGTACGCATTTATGGTGCCAGTCTGAGCTATACTCCTGTACCCTACCGCGATATACTCACCGTCAGAAAGTACATCAATCGAGTGGAACATTCCATCCTGATAAGCGCGCTCATATTTCACGCTCCCGTTGGGATTCAAAACCCAGACATAGCCCTTCGAAGTGTTGACTCCACACACAAGAAAGCCACCCGAAATTCCCTTCACGGCAGAAGCCCAAGCATTTTCCGCCCCCCCGAAGTCCATCTCCCATACCCTTGTCCCAGAAACATCCGTACTTACAACATAAGCCCGCACGTTGTCGTGTTCCCGCTCGCCCGTTAAGCCAGCGATGATATAACCACCGTCGAGAACATCCACTGAATACCCGGCCTGGGTACCTTCTCTTCCTGCATCGGATCCGTACGCTTTCTGCCACAGAAGATCTCCGTTCGCGCTTATTTTTAAAAGACCCGCGTCGATATCTTTCTTCTGAACATTTACCGTAACTTCGGCAGCAATAACCCAGCCTCCGCCTGGAACCGGCGCAATAGAATACCCCCTCTCGTCTCCGGGTCCACCATATGTCCTGTCTGAGATAAGATTGCCGTTACTGTCAAGCCAGACGACATAGATATCGAAACCACCCGCTCCCTTTGAGTTTGTATATCCGCATACCACAAACCCATCGCCCGCAAGAGCCACAGACTCAAAAACAGTCTTTTTTTGCGCTCCAATTTTCTTCTCCCAGACCATTGCCCCGGTGGAACCAGTCCGAACAATGTATCCCCTTGTCAATTCAGTGTCTGAATCATGATAATCAAAAGCACCAACACAAATGTAGCCTTCGTCCTGAAGCCTTTTGACTGATCGAAACCAGTCAGAGCCCGCATCGCCAAAAACTCTTTCCCACTCCACCGGGGGTGTTCCCGATGCTGGGAGAGGGTATGAAAAAGCTAAGTAAAGAAGACAGGATGCCATAAAAATTCCAATCCACCGCTTAACTGAACACAAGATCAATTCACCTCCCGCTAGTGAAACCCCACGAAAATAAAATCCTTACATATAAACCTGAACAGTCACTCTAAGCCGTGAAATCAATCCAGCAACTCGGAAAACTTACTTGACTTCCAGCCTGAAAGACCTTTGATAGGTAACGAATGTAATGCGGTATCCCTATGCTTTATAGATTTCAAACCTTACTTTCACCTCGCCGCAGATACCCTAATGAGCAAATCAAGCAAATAAAGGTGTTGTTCTTACAACACTTTGGACTTTCTCATTGCTGCGCAGATTGCTTCATGCAGTGATTTACGCTACATGTCCACCCTTACAAAATACCGTTAAGTCTTTCCAGACACCAGGTGGATCCCGCTTCCTCCGTCACGACAACTCCGACATTCCTTTTCATGTCAGCTGTGCCTCTTTGCGGAATGTTCCCAGCAATCATGTAGTCAGGACAGCATCTTACAAGCCTTAGTGCAACGAAGCCCTTTTTGACCTCCCGGATACGCAGCCCCTATAAGTCACTCAGAATCACTCAGGGCGCACTTTTCTCGGGCGATGTCCGATTCAAAGCTTTCGATATCTTATCAAGCGCCGCCGCCGCGGCAGCTCTTACTCTTTCGTCGGAATCTTCAAGCGCTTTTTTCAAAGGGTCGTGCGCTTCAATATATCCGATTTCACCAAGAAGTGTGGCTGCTTCAACCCTGATCTCGGGGTTTTTGTGCTCGAGAAGCGCAATCAATGGCCTGACAGATAGCGCCCCTATCGAAACAAGCATTTCTCCCGCTTCCTTTCGCAAACGCTCATCCTTGCTTCCGAGAAGCAATATAAGATGAGGGACCGCCGGTCCCCCGATCTTGATGAGAGACTGGCGCGAGAGAACTCGCAACGAAACATCTTTGTCCCTCAGGCATTTAACAAGAGCTTTTGCCGCCCTTCCATCCTCGAACTTACCAAGCGCTTCCGCAGCTCTTCTGCGCACCCTTATGTCCCTGTCGGAAAGCGCACGGACAAGAGGCATAACAGCTTTCTTTGAACCGGAGTTTCCGAGTTTGAAAGCCGCACTAAGCCGGACTACCGGATCTTTAGATTCCAGCAGTCTTATCTGTTCTTCAACATCAACACCACCACAACCAGAAAAAGAAAAAACGATTGTGATGGAGAAAAAAAATAAGATGAGCAAAGGGATAACGGTGAGTCTTAATAAACGCTTTTTGCTTTTAAGATTGGTGGTAATCATTGACATAAGTTTTAGAACTCTTGGGCTCGTGGAAATCCAACCTGATTTGCGCCCCCGGCTACATTTACTTGGAACTCCTTTTTTTCTAATCGATTCGCACTCAAAAGGAATCCTCTCAGCACTGTGCGTGTCAGGAGAATTAAATGCACGAATTATCCGCATGATCCACCCCTTTAAAAGCCGTATATACATACTTAAAACAATCTCGCTTAAAACCCTCCTATCGTTTCACATCGTGAAGTCCGTGTATTCACATCGTAAAGTCCGTGTATAATCTCTCTCAAATTCCACTATGGGGATACCCTGCGGTAATAAGAAAAATCCCGGTTAACAATCCGCATCAAGTACATCGCAATTCCATATAAAAGTCGATTACTGGACACATACCCACGCTCCCAAAATAAAATCAAAGAACAAATCACTTCGCCGCCATATAATAGCTTAGGCAATTATTAGGTCTTTATCACGCAACCCAACATAGAAACTTTTCGTCTCGCTACACAAACCTTTATTTCTATAAACGAAAATTTAATAACCCTGTAACCGAGAAAACCGATACAGTACGAGTGCCTGTTATTCTACGGTTATACCTAACTAAATGGCCACACCCATAATTCCCGAGTTTATCAGGTTCAATGGAGGTTGAAATCTCCTTCATTCCGGAAAAATCCGTAATTTTCACTCAAAGTTTTTACCGTCCCTGCAGAAACCTTTTAGGACTTGCCGGCCACACCTTCATATGAATCGAAACATTTAATCTGGAAATCCGAATCCCCATCAGTCGAATTCAATAGCAGAGAAGCCTTAAAATTATCCAGATTCTGAATCAGACCTTATCCCTGTTATTACATTTCCGGCGTTTTTTTGGATCGGTAAGTAATCATGAGGCTTTTGTAGGAATTAGCTCCAGTG
>JACVIW010000252.1 GCA_015711695.1 Candidatus Geohydrothermomicrobium daggyaiense | reverse complement strand
GAGAGAAAATCATATGACAGCACTTTGGAGGTCAAGTTCGGACAGTTTATAGAAATTAAAAGATTTTTTGCCATTTAACTCTTATATATTGTTCTTGATAGAATAAGGATCTCTGATCAATGTTCAATAAATGCTCTGCGTTGCGAAAGAAATTCGTTATGCCTTAAAGAAAGGGGCGGTCAAGTTGCAAAACAGTGCTGGCTTTTCCTCTAAAATACGGAAAATGTTCAAAAACAAATCATTCATCTTCCAGGACTATTTACTTCTCGCGGCTCTTCTTGCATTGTTCCAAATTTTCTGGTGGGGATTTACAAAGGGTTCCAACGTGGCAGTTACCGGTCCCTTTTACACAAGGGGATTTCAAGCGAAATACGATCTTGACGGAACAGCAGCAAAGACCTTCGGCACGAACCGTCTCGTTTTGAAAGTCGTGGAATCAAGCGATAAAACTGCGACGGTGAGAATAAATGCTGGAAAAAAGTCCCGCCAATTTGTGATAGATAGAAAAACTTCGAAAATTCTCATCGGTCCCAAAAGCGGAATTCCGCTCATATTTTGTTACGACGCAGTAATAGAACCAAACCAGATTTCAGCCACCTTCGGAAAAGATTTAAGTCCTGAGTTCTCCACCGAGTTCACACCACTTAAAGGGCCTGTTTACACAAAAATCAAAAAAAAGAACTCCGATAACGTAGTCATGTGGTATCACAAAAGCGCGGGCACGTCCTACGGTCCTCAATTTTCATGGGAACTGGGATTGTTTGACTCAAAAGGGACGAGAGTTGGGACGATCGTCAACGACATAACAAGTGGAATCCTTCTTGACGCACGCTTTTATGAAAACGGCTGGGGCTCAATCAACCTCCTTGACACAAATTATCCCACCGGTTTGAACAGGTGGGCAATTTTTGTCGGCTATAACGCTATTCTTTTCTTCTGGGGAATCTTTCACGTTGTGCGCGCTAAAAGGCACCCGGAGGAATGGCAAGCTCACTGGGAATACTTCGATTTAAACTTCTTCGGGATATCAAAATTCTTCATACGGTTAATGGCTTTCACCATATTCGGATTTTTTGGATTCGGCATACTGACCGGAGACCCCTACAAACTACTGGTTTCAGACCTTATCGGGTTTGGTTTAATGATTTACGCCGTTGGACCATTCGCTTTCCTCATAGTCTTCAAATTCATCCAGTGGATCGCAGCTTTCGGTGTCTTCGCTGGCGGGAGACCGCTTGAATACGTCCAGTATCCTTTCGGCGTATTGCTCTATCTTTCAGCAGTCGTTTGCTACCTGATAAATCGCCGCTCAATATACCGAAATTTGAAGCTGGAGTTACTCGCCGTGGCTGATAAATTACCCGAAGAAGAAAAAGAGAAAATCTTAAGAAGATTCGGCGAACGCCAGCGAAAAGAGATTTAGAAAAAGCGGGGATGTGCTATGAACGCTCATTTCTCCGTAAAAAGTTGCGATGAAGCAATGTAGCGGATTGAAGTTCATTCAAAAAAGGGTCTTTCGAATTTCCATGATTTTGTGCACCGCTGGTCTTTTTTTTACCCTGGCAGGCATTCCACCGGTGCACGCGACAACGTTTCGGAACGTAAATATCAGTAGTGTCAAATTCAACACAGGTTCCTACGAGCGGCCGGCGAGGAGCGTTGCCGGCATTCTTGTTCTACCCAAAAAGACAGCGGGAAATAAGCTTCCGGGACTCGTTTTCTGTCACGGAATGCTCGTGCAAAAAGAGATGTACATCGCGCAGTGTAGAGAACTCGCTCTCAGAGGATTCGCAGTTCTTGCCATTGACCTCAGAGGACACGGACAGACCGGCGGTTCATACTCTTTCGGGTCAACAGAAATGATTGACGTCTGGGCAGCGGTGGATTATCTTTCAAGGCTCAACGTGGTCGATGCTGAAAAGATTGCGGTCGCGGGGCATTCCCTCGGTGGTATTACCGCCACGAGGGCAGGACTGTTTCAAAAAGGCGGCAGAATAAAGACCGTCATCGCTGTGTATTGCTGGCCGTCCCAGAAAGACGCGATAGAAGAAGTTTTCGGCAAAATACCGGATTTCATCGGAAGAATCTGGCAATATTATGGTCTTTCTCGAGTCTACGACATAAACGACAGTCGCGCTCTCCAGGAACGAAACGTAATTAATCACATAACCAGATTAAATCCTCCCAATTACCAGTTGATAATAGGGAAATGGGATATGCTCGGAACAGTCAATCAGGCGAAGAAAATTCTTACCAAAGCAACGGGAGTGAAAAATCCCATCCCGGGGAAAATTTACGGAGAATTCAGAAACGGGTCAGCACGACGCCTGGTCATAACAACGGACACTCATTTGACCGAGGCGGTGAGTTCTGAAGTCATGTACGCCCTGTGTGAATGGTTGTTTCTCTCGTTTGGTCTAAAGCCGCCCGATTATTTCATGAGCCACGCAATCTATAGATACATTGGGTGGAGCATGGTTTCCACAGGATTTGCTCTTATCGCTTTCGGTTTTCTTTTCTTCGCGCACGCAATTTTGAGCGCGAAAAACTTACTGCGCAAATCAGAGCGATTTTCCGAAAGAAATGCGAGCGTGCGCGCCAGCATCATCGCCGCGCTGCTTTTCTTAGCTGTATCCATCGCGTCTTTTCCGTTTTCCAGATTTTCCGGCATCAGGGCATTTCTTCCGTTTTTCGGCATTGATCTTTTTGCAAGTCTAGCTCTTTCGCGCTCAATTCTGCTTATTCCAGCTTATGCGGTCCTTGGGCTTTTTACCGCACAAAGGAAAATCAAACCCCTCCAGAACGAAGTCCCGAACGAAGAAAGAGATAATCTCAAGAAATCTCTTACAGAAATATTGATTTCTCTTTTCATTGGCGCTCTTCCAATCGCTGTCTTCATAGCGCTCTACGCCCCAGCGGCTCATGCACTTCTTCTCCCCGGAGCGATTCCCGTATCAGCGGGCTGGTTTTTCGCCGTGGCAGCGGTCATCGCTTTCCAGCTGTGGATCGAGCAGAAATACTTCTATTCCTTTCTTCTGGGAGACGTCAGAAAACTTTCCGCAAGGCGCGAATTCTGGAAATACGCTCTCATTGAGGGCGCCATAAGGGGTCTAGGTCTTGGCATCTGTTTTTTGCCCGTAGTGTCCAATCCCTTCATGCTGATTGGACATTCGGATTCAATCTTCAGGTTCCCACTCGTGGCGCTCATTTTCATCTCAGGTTTTATCACTTACGCGCTCATCGGGGCTCTCGCCCTGTTTTCAAGATCGAGAGGTTATAGCCTTATCGCGCCATCTCTTGGAATTGCCATGTACCTTGCTCTGCTCTTCACAAGCGTCATAAGCACGAGAGCCTTTTGAGCATTCGAAAGGAAGCGTCAAAGATGCCATGAAAAAACGCAATTTTCGCACCTTAACCGAACGTTCATCACCTTTCCTTAAAACCCGGCAAATAAAATACTATCAAATAAAATACTATGATAGAGAGGAAACAAAATGAGAGGAGGCATGCAAAATGCCAAACGTGTACGTTGAGGGACCGAAACTTGACCTGGAAACTAAGCGGAAGCTGGCAGTTGAAATTACGGACGCGCTCGAAAAAGCATACAAATTGCCGAGACAGGCCTATGTGGTAATAATAAGGGAAAACCCTCCAGAAAACGTTTGTGTCGGCGGCGTGATGATATGCGATCGGGAAAAGGAGCAGTGAACTGGAGCAGGGTAATT
>JACVIW010000251.1 GCA_015711695.1 Candidatus Geohydrothermomicrobium daggyaiense | reverse complement strand
TCGTGAACTATCCTGTACATTATGCTTGTCGGGGAGGATGAGAAAAACGGGGATTTACCGGTCAGCATCTCATAGAGAAGAACACCGCATGAGAATATGTCGCTTTGGGGACCCGCTGTTTCACCCTTGACCTGCTCGGGGCTCATGTATCCGGGTGTCCCCATCACCCTCCCGGCAGAGGTGAGAGTCGCAGATGATGAAATATGGGCTACGCCGAAGTCGGCTACCTTAACCCTCCCATCCGGGAGGACGAATATGTTATCAGGTTTTACATCCCTGTGAACTATGCCTTCAGCATGCGCGTATGACAGAGCGGATAAGACCTGGGAGATTATCTTTTCAGCTTTATCTACGGGAAGTGGACCCTCGTTTATGAGCTCTCTTAAGGTTGAGCCTTTGAGGCATTCCATGACCATGTATGGGGTTTTGCCTTCCTCCCCCACATCGTGTATCACCACCACATTCGGGTGTGAGAGCGAGCCAGCCGCACGAGCCTCCCTTAAAAAGCGCTCCCTTATCTCGTTTTGTTCCTCATCTGAAAGGATGGGGTCTATGTGAAGGGCCTTTACCGCAACATCTCTTCCTATTGTCTCATCCCTTGCAAGATAGACTATCCCCATAGCCCCCCTGCCGAGCTCTCCGGTGACCCTGTATTTGCCGAATGAATTGGGGTGATCCCCGGGAGGGGAGACGGGTGGAGATTCCTGTTCCTTTCCGAGAAGAATTGTCCTGTCCTCTCTTTCAGAGGAAGCGATGGGTGGAGCCATATCCCCTTTGTGAAGAATATCCGTTGGGGGTCCTTCCAGTGGAAGCTTTGCCCCGCAGTAGCCGCAGAATTTTCCACCCTCGTTTTCTCTTCCACACGAAGGACACTTTCCTGTCATCTGTAACCTCTTTTCCTCTAAACGGGTTTTATGCCGCTGGATCGGGTCCTGGTCCGGCGTTCAGTTGCGCCGCTCTCTGCGCATTGTACTCGTTTCTAAACTCGAGCGCTTTCTTTTGGGATGCAGCGCTCGCGCTCTTAAGGTTTTACGACTTAAATGAATCCGGTAGTGCTACTATCACATTCGCGAAAACATCGCCCTCATCACACCCAGAAATTTACTGGAGCACCTCAGTAACAGTCACCAGCTCATATCCCCTGGCTTCAAGATCAGATACTATCAACGGTAAAGCTTCCCTTTCTTGCGAAGAGTTGCAGTGCATCAGAACAATCGCTCCAGCGGAGGCTCTGGACACAACCCTCTGGCGTATTGAATCCGGTGACTCGGATTCCACCCAATCCAGCGAGTCTATCGTCCAGTATATGCTCAGGTACCCAAGTTGATTCACTTCAGCTATAAGTTCCTTATTTCTCGCCCCATAGGGAAACCGGAAATAAGGCTTTGTCGACATCCCTGTGATACTCATGACTATTTCTTCGGTCTTCTCCACTTCCTCTTTCAATCTGGTCTTTCCTGCCTCGGTGAACTTTAAATGCGAGTAGGAATGATTGCCAAGCTCGTGCCCGGAATCGACAATCCTCTTGACAATGCCGGGATATTTCTCGGCAAACTGCCCGGTGATAAAAAAAGTTGCCGTAATTCCGCGTTCTTTGAGGACGTTCAAAATTTCGTCAATCGCGGCGATACCGGCACCCGCGTCAAAAGTAAGAGCAATCTTCTTCTTTTTAATGTCTCCCCTCGCAACTTCCCCCCATCCTATCTTCGAAGCGAGTGCCTGTTTATCAACGAAGCGCCATGTGGGTAGGGGAGGCTTACCGATCACGTCCTGATTCCTCAACACATCAAGCGAAACAGGGGATGAACCCCAAAAATTCTCTATCCTTTTTCCCGCGATTGAACCGCGCTGTCTCCCTTCCACGAAAATCCTTACTTTCTCGATACTCTCTATGCCGTTCAATTCTGTCATTGTGTTGGCAATAGCCCAGAGAGAAAGCAACTGGTTTCCCTCGTTTCCGCCAATAAGATGAGCATCTGTCAATACCTCCCTGCTGAAATCAATAATGAGTGAATTGCCCGATTTCCTCGTTTCAAGCACTCTGGTTGTCGGTGGAAGCACGGGAAAGAGTCCCGAATCCGGGGGAGGTCCATTAATGACAGCCTCTATTAAATACTCGTAAACATTGGCGTCCGTAGGTATTCTTTTCATGACCGACTCGAGATAAGAAACCGCGCCTTTTCTTGAAATGAAATACAGTTTCGCTTCTGAAATCCGTGGTGCTTCAGGGATCGTTTCTTTCAGGCAGCCTGAAACCACAAGGAGACATATGACTATCGGAAAGAGTGAGGCAAGAGCTCGCCGAAAAAAGCAAAAATAGATAAATCTTTTTTTGTCTCCAGCCTCATTTGAAATCAATCCTGTCTCCCTAAAAGGAATGGATTTTGAATGGACCAAAAACCGATCGAAGAATCCGCCAGAGTCCCACAGATAACCGTTCTTATGCCCTAAACTCTCCAAACTCCAACCTCAAGAAACAAACTCTTTTGGTTTAAACAGGTAAACGAAAAACAGCTCAAATGGCCTTTTCCCGACAGATTATCAGACTGCAAGCCCTTTCTGCCTGCACAGGTTTATGAAAACCGGCCATTCAACCTTAAAACGGTTGAGTGCAGTGCCCCCTCTTTGAAATTCTGACAAATAGTCGCCATGCGCCTGTGCTGCCTGACACCCTCTCACAAGAGCCTCAGACCTAACCCTCAAAAGCTCGAGCATATCCAGAAACTTCATGTGTATATCCAGCATCTGCTCATCCGGAAGAATCTGTTCCACGACTGTTTTTAAATCAGAAGTCCTTTTATAAAGATCTTGCAGTTCAGCCATCAGACCAGCGGGAACATATCCCACAGAATACCGGCATTCGCGGTTTGCCCTGTCAGCGTACCCGGCGATTTGCTGGTTAACATTCCCTGCTTCGAGAATCCTTTTCGTGATTTCATCAGTATAGGCTAATTCACCTGTTGTTCCTTTCACTTCAATATTCCGTGCAAGCTCACTTACGAGCGCTCCAGACTTATCATAAACTGAAACCCTTATCACTTTACTTCCAGCAGCATCCGCCAATATTTCCGTCTTGAACGGCGCGCCTGTCAGGGTCTCTTTCTTTTCACGGTCAAGGTAAATCTCGATTTTGCTAAGTTCGCTCATGTTTTTGACACTCAACTCTACCGGAATGTTTTTGCCCGAAATTACACTACCCTCATTAGGGCTAATGATTTCCACGCTTACCCCTTTTCCGCCAAAAAACAGAAACAGAATTGCGGCAACAACTCCGATTAATGTCACAGCCACAGCCACTCCGCCAGCAACGAGTAAATTTCTCCTTCCCTCAGGCTTAGCCGGTCCGGTGGGCAGGGGTTTCCTGAAGGCAGGAACGGGCTCGCTTCTGAGGATTGTCCCTGTGGTATCGGTGAAAGCGCCCTCACGAAGGATTGTCCGGTCATGAGAGGGTGGGTGGGCAAGGAGGGGTGATGCTCCCTTCTCAATATCATCTTTCATCTCAAGCGCATCTGCGTATCTGTCCTCCGGGTTTTTGGCGCAAGCCTTCATGATTATAGCTTCAAGATTTGGGGGTACTGCCGGGTTTATGAGATGGGGAGGCTCCGGTTCCTCGTGAACTATCCTGTACATTATGCTTGTCGGGGAGGATGAGAAAAACGGGGATTTACCGGTCAGCATCTCATAGAGAAGAACACCGCATGAGAATATGTCGCTTTGGGGACCCGCTGTTTCACCCT
>JACVIW010000250.1 GCA_015711695.1 Candidatus Geohydrothermomicrobium daggyaiense | reverse complement strand
CCGAGGAACACTATCATGAGCGGCTCAAGCAGAGACGTGAGGCTTTCGACAGCGGCGTTCACCTCTGAATCATAAAACTCGCTTACCTTGTTCAGCATAACATCAAGGGCACCAGTTTCCTCCCCGATCGCGATCATCTGCGTGACCATGGGAGGAAAGAGCGGGGATGCCGAAAGGGGCCTGGCGATCGTCTCACCTTCCTTGACCCCGGCGCGCACATCCTCAAGGGCTTTGGTGAGCACCATGTTGCCGGTGGTTTCACCGGTTATCTCGAGCGCGCCAAGTATGGGGACGCCAGATGAAAGAAGTGTGCCTAAAGTGCGCGAAAATCTCGAAAGGGCGTACTTGTGGAAAAGCGAACCCACTATCGGCAGTTTCAGTTTTATTCTGTCAATTAACATGCGCCCTGATGGTGTTTGCCTGAAACGCCGCAAACCTATTACAAATGCGATTATTATCGCCAGTATAAGAAGCCCTCCCCATCCACCGACAAAATGGCTCACCGCGACAAGCATCTTCGTAAAAGAGGGAAGTTCACCGCCCAGTTCGGTGAACATCGCGGCGAATTTCGGAACCACGAATATAATCATGGCGGCGAGAAGCACCAGAGAAAGCCCGAGAACCGCGACAGGGTAAGTCATCGCGGATTTTATCTTTTTGCGTATCTCCATCTCCCGCTCAAGCTGGCTCGCTATTCTCAGGAGGACATCATCGAGCATACCGCCAAGTTCGCCCGCGCGAACCATACTCACGTAGAGATTGCTGAAAGCCTCGGGATGCTTGGCAAGCGCTTCTGAAAGGGAACGACCTGCCTCGACTTCTCTCTGGCAATCAACGATTATGTTGGCGAGGGTTGAGGATTCTGTCTGCTGCGCGAGAACGCTCAGGCATTTGATAAGAGGAAGCCCAGCGTTGATCATCGTGGCAAACTGGCGGGTAAATATCGCAACATCCTGTTTTTTTACTTTAACGCCGAAAAGATGTATTTCTTTCTTTCCGAGGGAAACCTTCGCCTCTTCAACGGATATTACGTAATATCCCATCTGGCGAAGTTTCGCTGCAAGGACGTCGGCGGAGTCCGCCTCCAGCGAGCCGGTTATCTCACGCCCTGTGGCATCCCTCACAACGTAAGTATAAGTACTCGCCACCTCATCCTCCAGTGAAGGTCAACCAAAAGTATAGTATACAAAGACCCAATTCTTTATACAATATCGGCTGCGCCAAGTCAATGATTAATATGTACCTGGCTCGCCGAAAAAATCACGCTATCGGGCTAAACATAGCGGCTGCGCGAAAAGTAATCCTTTCTACCTTCCGACAAGCCTCCTGAAGTCCTCCTTGTTGTGCGCCCGCGCAAGCCCTGTCTCGTAAGAAATCTCGCCTGCCCTGTATAAAGCGGCAAGCGATGCATCCATTGTTTGCATTCTCAACTGCCCGCCAGCCTGCATGGCTGAGTATATCTGGTGCACGCGCGCGTCCCTTATCATGTTTCTTATCGCCGGCGTGGCAATCATGACTTCGACCGCGGGAACTCTCGAGCGCCTGTCCTTTGTCGGAACAAGCTGCTGGGTGACAATCGCCTGGATGGTTGACGCAAGCTGCAGTCTTACCTGCTGCTGCTGGTATGTGGGGAAGACATCGATTATGCGGTCAATGCTCTGTGGGGCATCCTGCGTGTGAAGAGTAGCAAAAACAAGGTGTCCCGTTTCTGCGGCCGT
The DNA here is from genome assembly GCA_015711695.1 of Candidatus Geohydrothermomicrobium daggyaiense. Taxonomy (GTDB): domain Bacteria; phylum Actinomycetota; class Geothermincolia; order Fen-727; family JACVIW01; genus Geohydrothermomicrobium; species Geohydrothermomicrobium daggyaiense. The sequence goes on along the minus strand of JACVIW010000250.1, from coordinate 2,020 downwards.
CAGCGCGGTAGAAATCGTTTCAAGATCGCGCATCTCGCCGACGAGGATGACATCAGGATCCTGTCTTAAGGCGTACTTAAGAGCGTTCGCGAAAGAATGCGTGTCGAGCCCAACTTCCCTCTGATTAACTATGCAGCGTTTGTGAAGGTGAAGAAACTCGATAGGGTCTTCAATCGTTATGATATGCTCCTCCCTCGTCGAGTTTATGAGATCGATGATAGCCGCAAGCGTTGTGGATTTCCCCTGCCCGGTTGGGCCTGTAACAAGCACAAATCCCCTGGGCAGTTTCGCGAACTCCTTGATAACGGAGGGAAGTTTCAATTCCTCGACCGTTTTGATCCTGTAAGGAATTACCCTGAAAGCGGCCCCAACGCTGTTGCGCTGGAAATAAGCGTTGACCCTGAAGCGAGCGCTTCCCGGCACTGAATAGGAGAGATCAAGTTCGAGATTTGTCTCGAGGTGTTCGCGCTGTTTTGCCGTGAGAATGCTGTAAACCATCTCACGGGTGTCATTACTGGTGAGTTTCGGAAGATCCATCCTCTGCAATACACCGTTAACGCGAAGCGTCGGAGGGACACCGACGGTTATATGAAGGTCGGACGCTCCCCTCCTTATGACCTCGTTTAGCAATTCGTTAATGTCAAGTTTTAATACCTGTTTTGCCACCTCGTCCACCTCCGAAAGAGGTCATACGCATCAGACTATCGCTCTCAAACAGAATCATACTAAACCTTTCGGGTTAAAGTGAACAACCTTTAACGTTTGCGGTTCGCTTCTTTTTTGAAGTTAACCACGCAGCTCTTTTTTGTGGAAAAAATCCCTTCAATTCAAATACGGCAGAAAGATAGTTTGCGGCGATATACGGCTACATAACGACCCTTAAAACTTCCTCTATCGATGTTATTCCCTGCATTACCTTCGTAAACCCGTCCTCCCTTAAGGTCTTCATTCCTTTTTGCCTGGCAAGCCTCCCAATCTCATGCGCGGTTGCCATATTCACAACCAGTCTCTCGATATCCTCGTCAACCATAAGCACCTCGAAGAGACCCACTCTTCCACGGTAGCCGGTATGACCGCAGAACACGCAGCCACCAGGTTTCGCGCGGTATAATTTGACCTTGTCTTCGTCTATGTCCGGGAAGCCTATTTTTTTCAAGTACCTGACGTCGTAAACCGCTTCCTGCTTGCATCTCCTGCAAAGCCTTCGGGCAAGTCTCTGACTGACAACGGCGTCAACAGCGGAGGCGATCAGAAAAGGCTCAACCCCCATTTCAATCATTCTGGTCATCGCTGATGGAGCGTCGTTCGTATGAAGTGTGCAGAGAACCATATGTCCTGTCAGGGCAGATTCTATAGCCATTTTCGCGCTCTCAGGGTCACGCACCTCGCCAACCATGACTATATCGGGGTCACACCTCAAGATAGAACGTAGCGTTCTGGCAAAAGTAAGACCTACCTTGGTGTTGACCTGAACTTGATTGATACCCTTCAACTGATACTCAACAGGGTCCTCAACGGTTATAATATTCACTTCTCTTCTATTGAGCTCAGCAAGAGCCGCGTAGAGCGTCGTAGTCTTACCGGTGCCTGTTGGCCCGGTAACGATGACTGTTCCGTAGGGTCTTTTGAAAGCGCTCTTGAACTTCTCTAAAGCCTCCGGTTCCATACCTAAATCCTCGAGATTCATTAGAAGCGTCGACCTGTCAAGAATTCTTAAAACGATTTTCTCTCCGTAAACGGTGGGCACGGAAGCCACCCGGAAGTCCACGAACTTTCCACCCACATTCATGTTAAAGCGGCCGTCCTGAGGAATACGTCGCTCGGCGATGTTCATGTTCGAAAGGATCTTTATTCTTGAAACGATCGCCGGGTGGATGCGCTTCGGCGATTTCCTAACTTCATGGAGAACACCGTCAACCCTAAACCTTATCCGCAAATCCTTCTCGCCAGGCTCGATATGAACGTCACTGGCGTTATCACGCACTGCTTCCGTTAAAACCAGATTTACATAGCGCACAAT
>JACVIW010000249.1 GCA_015711695.1 Candidatus Geohydrothermomicrobium daggyaiense | reverse complement strand
GTCTTCATTAGCGTGAATAAGCCTTTCAAGTTCATCAGCCACAAGATCAAGGAAAGCGTCAACTTCCTCTTCGTTGTACCCACCGAAGCGAGCAGATTTGAACTCTTTGTGGTGTATATCCTGAGGAGTAATTGTCATTGCCTATACCTCCTGGCTTGATTAATCTTATTCCGTGAGCTCTTTAGCCCTGTTCATTGCTTTATGCACTGCTCTCTTTATAAGTTCTGCAAATCCCCCATCCTCAAGCTCTCTGATAGCAGCAACCGTCGTTCCTCCAGGACTTGATACGGCCATCCTCAAGTCGTGCGGAGATGAACCCGATTCCTTCAAAAGTTTTCCGGCTCCCCACAACGTCTCCCTGGCCAGAAGCTCAGCCGCGTCTTTGTCAAGACCAAACAAAACGGCCGCGTTTTCCAGCGCCTCCGTTAAATAGAAAAAATAAGCTGGTCCGCTCCCGCTGATTGCGGTGATCAGATTCATCCAGTCTTCCGCCACTTCGATTGCTTCACCGAAAGCGCCCAAAAGGCGTTTAATATCATCTAGATTGAATTTGTGATCACCCATACTAACACTATACGCTGAGACAGACGCAAGGGACCTCGCGCATATATTGGGCATGACTCTAACAACACATGCCTTGGTTCCTATCAACTTCCGAATCGACGCTATACTTAGCCCGGCGGCTATTGAAACCAGGCACTTTCTTGCGTCCAGGTAATGAGCAATATTTTCGAGTACCTCTTTTGAATCCTGAGGCTTTACGGCCAGGACTATGATGTCTGCAAGTTCTGCCGTGGCTCCGGGAGTTTCGAGGACATGAATGGAGTATTTATCTGCGATATTTTTTCTTTTTTCATCAATTTTTTCGCAAGCGACAATATTATTCTTATCTAAAAAACCAGAGCTCAACCAACCCCGGAGCATCGCCTCGCCCATATTGCCAACACCAAGTAAACCAACTTTTTTCAAGCCATCCTCCAGACGAAGAATTCAGAATTGGTTGAAAAAGCCTTTTTCCCTCATCCACTTTCGATCTTCCGCCGAGACTTCAACGTTAGCCGGGGTAAGGAGGAATACCATCTCCGCCACTCGTTGAATACCGCCATCAAGTCCGTAAGTCAATCCGCTTACGAAATCAATTAGTCTTTTTGCCAGCTCCCTGTCAATGTTCTGGAGGTTAACGATTACTGGGGTATCGTTTTTGAATTTAGCCCCAATCTGTTCAGCGTCATTAAAGCTCTTCGGTTCGATTACATGGACCCGCGCTGGAGTCTCCTGGACCGGCTGTAGCACTCTTTCAGAGCTTCTCCTCCGTGAAACTCTGTCAGAGATTTCCTCCACGGCCTCCTCCCTCGCTCGCATTTCACCGAACTCGTCCGGCTCTCGTAACCCGAGCCACTCGAGCATTCTGGCCCAAAAACCGGGCATCGTTACCTCCTCTTCACATCAAATCTTCACATCAAAATGATAATTCTTTCATAGACCATCAAAAATTGCGGTTCCTATTCTTACTATGGTTGAACCTTCCTCAACAGCGCATTCAAAATCGTTAGTCATCCCCATGGATAAATGCCTTAATCTCACTTCATGCTTCTCTTCAATTCTTTCTTTGATTTGCCTCAACTCAGAGAACACCCATCTGGCTTCCTCTGGGTTTTCGACAAAAGGAGCGACCGATGAGAAACCAAGAACGCTAATTCCCTTAAGCGATAAAATTTCACTCATGACTTCATAAATTTCTTCTGGGTCAAACCCGAACTTACTTTTTTCCCGCGCAATATTTATTTGCAATAGTACAGGAATAACCGTGCCCGAATAGACCGCTCTTTTTGATATCTCCTCTGCTAGCCTCAGTGAATCGACCGAATGTATCAAGGATACTTTACCTATTAAAAATTTCACCTTATTTCTTTGCAAGTGGCCGATGAAGTGCCATTCAGTCGCATTACCAAGAGCTTCAATCTTCTTCAGAAGTTCTTGAACCCGGTTTTCACCAACGCAATCTACTCCTCCTTCTATCGCTTCCCTTAATTGTTCCACACTTCTGTTCTTGCCAGCTGCAAGAAGCGTTATGTTTCGAGGATCCCGCCCCACACGAACAGCGGCCTTCGTAATCCTTTCCCTAACAAGCCGAATGTTTTTACGGATATCGTTCATATTATCTTTCGCCTGTAACGATCTTATCCCTTCAAGTGTATTACTTATCATCGCAAAGAAATAGTTCACGCACCATGTTTTCAATATATTATCCTGAACCCCTTTTCACCGCATGGTCGTTCCTCGTATATTTCGACCGTGTTCACGATCGCCCCGGGCGGTCCCGTTTTGCACCAATCGATTGCCTTATCAACAGCTTCGGGTTGACCCTCGAACATGGCTTCAACTGTCCCGTCCGGAACATTTCTGACCCAGCCCGACAATCCAAGCTCCCTGGCCACACGTCTTGTCTCTGCGCGAAAAAAGACACCTTGAACTTTCCCGAATACAACAACTCTTACGCGTCTCATCCTTAACTCACCTCAGCAATATAATGTGATCAAATGGAAAAAATTATACCCGCCTGTCTACCGGTTATCCCCCCATCTCTTCTATAAGAAAAATACTCGTTATTGCAGCATGTACATATACCTGATGAATATATATTATCCCGCTTCACTCCCTGCAATTCGAGTTGAATAACAAGCGCCTTTTCCAGGCTCACAAAGCAACTGTTTTCTTTGGTATCCTCAATCACGCTCCGGTCTATCTCATTTTCAAAATTTCTTGCTATCTCGTGTTCGAGCTGTAAACAGCATGATTTTATGTGGGGTCCAAGGAATGCGAGAATATTTGAAGGAGTGCATCCATAATTCTCCTTCATTCTTCTAACCGCCTCAACAGCAATCCCCCGAAGAACTCCTCTCCATCCAGCGTGCACTGCCGCTATTGTGCGAGTATAGAGATCAAAAAGTAAAACGGGGACGCAATCGGCAACGAGAACAAAAAGTGGAAGCTTATTGCAGTTCGTTATCAATCCGTCACTGCCTGGAATGGCCGATTTATCGTTCATCCCCCCCTTTCCAGCGGCAGAATAAGAAACAGCGCTGACGCGAAAACCGTGAATTTGTTCTGGCACGACCCAGCGATCTGGATAAACGCCGATATCGGAGGACAGAATCATACGGTTCCTGGTCACGTTCTCTGGCAAGTCACCAACCCTGTAGGAGAGATTAAGACTTTCAAACTTACCGTTACTTACTCCACCAAGTCTGTTGGTAAATCCGACGAATATTCCGTAATTGTCGTAGATATATGGTGAAGTAATTATCCAGGTTTTGCCCTTTGAAACGGATACGAGCATTTTTTACTGAGAATCCGGAAAATCAACCACACTTGAGTCCCCAAGGACTTCTACGGTAACCTTAGATATTCTGTTGTTTCTGACTTTCTCAACAGTAAAAACGAGTCCATTAAGAACGAAGGATGCTCCTGGCTTTGGCACTTCGCCAAGGATTTTGAGAACAAGGCCGCCAACAGTATCAAAGTCCTCAGAGGGAATATCCGTGTTCATAAGCTCGTTCAAATCATCTATGCTCAATCTTGCGTCAAGAGTATACTTTCCCGGGTATATTTCTTCGATGAGTTTGACCTCCCTGTCATATTCGTCAAAAATCTCCCCTACGATCTCTTCGAGTAGATCCTCAATCGTTACAAGTCCTGTGACTGTGCCGTACTCGTCAACCACGATTGCCATGTGAACTTTTCTTTTTTGAAGTTCTCTCAATAAATCG
>JACVIW010000248.1 GCA_015711695.1 Candidatus Geohydrothermomicrobium daggyaiense | reverse complement strand
GGGTGGACCCGGTTGATCATGTCTTAGGCGAATTCGAATCCGAGGAGTGGGAAGTTTTACGAGTCTCTCTTTACGCTGCGGCAGATCTGGTGATAGGACTGGTAAGAGAGTTAGCCCAAAAGCAAAACGCTGGATAAGCCGGCTTTCTTGTATGGGCTGGGAAGTGAACAATGGCGGTAATTTTGAAAAAGACAATGTATAGAATCGCAGCGTTAACAATTATGTCCTTTCTGCTAATCCTTGCCGCCGGTGGCTGCGGGGTCCAGAGAAAGGAAGTCAACGAGGCACTTCGCAGGGCCGATCGCATCCAGGGAAAGGTTGAGGCCGCGCTCGAATCGCTGTCCCGTTTTCCCGACGAGTGGGCAGATGTCTTCGCATCCGGGGTTAATCAGCAATCCATTAAGCGGGCGGGTGAGCTGCTTCAAGCAAGATTAAGCGAACTCGAAGCCCTCAAACCGAAAATGAGAAAAATCGAGCAGGAACTTAAAAAAATTCAGAAATTTAACATTGATAGACGGGTCAAGGAATACGCGAGGTTAAGAATTTCCGTAGTTGACATATATTCCGAATACATAGACGATAACCTGTGGACTATATTAAAGACCTATGAGGGATTGCTTGTAAAACTGGCTACCGGCGCTTCCCGTGAAGAACTCGATGTCGTTGCCAGAGAAATAGTGGACCTTGTGGGCAAAGCAGTGGAGAAACTTGACGAGTGCAAGGGTGCTGCAAAGCAGGCGGATGAATATTTTCTGGAGAATTCGCTTGGCCGCAAGACTTAGGCGGGATCATGCTGGTTGCTTGCCGGACGTTGCCCCGACGAAGTTGATACCGGGGAGGGGATAATGGTGGAAAGTGACGCTTATTCCATTGACGAGCTCGAAACCCGTGTCGTTGATGGTTTCAAAAGAGCATATCCCGGCATTGAGGAGGAAAAAATAGTGCACATGGCGCGTAATTTCGCTCAGGTTCTAAGCGGAATTATCTCAATAGGGTCGTCGCTTGGGGAGGATAATGAGATAAATCAGATGGATGTTGCAAACGCCCTTGTTCGCTCTTGTGTTTGGGAGTCGTCGCTTGGAGAGTGGCTTTTCGCAGAAAAGGGGGAAGACGCTTCCGGGTCGATACCCGTGCTAACTTCCGAAGAAGCTCAAGCATACGCTGCTGAGATTTCCGCAAGAGTCGCGGATTGGCTTGTGGGAATAGAAGTCGCGAAAAGCTTGGGCGAACGGGTATTTAAGAGTTTTATAAGAGGAGCACTCGCTTTAGGCGCTCTGGATTGGGAAAGAAACAGGGCAAAAATCAGATACTGACTTGTCGCGGAAGCGTTATCTTCTTCGTCACAAACATATATGAATTCAGTTAAGTAGCTTTTCTCCGGCTTTTGAGTTTCTCCTACCAAATCCCGGAAAGATTAACATCCATTCTCACCTTCTTTTTTCATGGTTAGGGCAAACCCCGTTATTTAAATAAGCAGTGCAAAGAAAAAACTAGAGATAGTGCGCCTCTGTGCCGATGAACCAATCTTAAAAACTGTCCCTTCATGAACGTTGTTTCTCTGCCGGCTGACGGTGGGGATATTCCATAAGTGCGGTCCTTCCTCTGGTTAGGGACTTTTCTAAAGCGGTCTTAAAAGCACTTTTCGCTTTAATAAATATATGAGTATGAGCGCTCGTGTCAAATCGATGTTAACATATTTATAGGCCTGGGTATTTACACCGAGGCCCATTATGCATTTGTTAACAAGGTTTCTCTCAATGGCAAGAATAGTTGATTCGATACTCCAGCAAGCGCTTGAAACCGAATCGATAAAGCGAGTGATTGACCATCTCGCAACAGGCGGGAATGAGATTTTTTGTTCCACGTCCGCGGTGTTACCACTTCTGATTACGTGCGCTTTTAAGGAACTGGGGGGGCCGATTGTCGTTGCCGTTCCGGACAATCCAGAGCGCATCGCGGCGGACATATCCTTTTTTCTCCCAGAAAAAGCAGTTTATATGCCCGGGGGGTTCTCAACGCTTGGGCTTTCAAACCCGTGCGATGAAGACGTGGGAGCGCGCTACTCCGCAGCTAAAGCGATTGCCTCGGGACTTATTGTGGTGGCCGGCCCCGACGGAATCTCCGGGGGGCCTCCAGGTGTGATACCTTACCCCTGGCCTTTGGTTTTCGAAAAAGGGAAAGAGGTTGATCTTGAGAAGACTGTCAAATTTCTTGTGGAAGGGGGATACCGAAGGGAGTTCACCGTGGAGGGATGGGGACAATTTGCGCTCAGGGGCGGGATCCTCGATATTTTTGCGTCTAATCATGAAAGACCTGTCAGAATTGAGTTTGCCGGGGATGTCATTGATTCGATAAGGGACTTTAATGTTGTGACGCAGCGTTCTTCCGGGACACTTGAGAAGGCTGAGATATTTCCAGCTAAAGAGATGGCGAAAGGTAGCGCGGACCGGCATGCGAAGTTTAAAGGAAGAATCTTCGCGCTTGATCCTGACCTTATTTTAGCGAGAGTCGCGGAGATTTTTGCTGACTTTGGAATAAGCCCCGAAAATGAATCAATTTTCGGAACCTGGGGAGAGCCAGTATCTGTCTGGACGCTCGAAAGATCCTCTTTCTCAAGAAGACGTTCAGGATTCGCTCATTTCCCTGGGGAATCCGTTAGAGATTTTCACGGCAACGTTGACCTGGCGTTCAGAGAGTGGAGAAAGATAATTGGAGCCGGCGATAAAATTGTGCTTTTTCTTTCCACGGCCGGACAAATACAGAGAGCAAGGGAGATCTGGGAGGAGCACGGAGGAGGTTCAGGTTTATTAATAGAAAGAGGCTCTCTCTCCAGGGGATTTTCTCTGCCTGAGCTGGGCATTCATATTTACACGACAGGCGATATCCTCGGCAGAAGGGAACGCCGCAGAAGGAGCTATAAAGCATCAAGCGGAACCCCTGTGTCAAGTCATCTTGAACTTGGGAAAGATTCCTATGTTGTCCATGTGGAAGAGGGAATCGGGATTTACAGGGGTCTTGTTTCTAAGAATATATCGGGTGTTATGAGGGAATATCTTCTGATCGAATACGCTGAGGGTGATAGGCTCTACGTGCCAACCTCCCAGCTCGGAAGAGTGCAAAGATACATAGGCTCCGAAAAACCAAAGATAAACAGGCTTCGGGGCAGGGAATGGGTTGGGGCGAAACGGAGAGCGAAGCGACATGCGGAAAAGACAGCCGCACAGCTTCTTAAACTTTACCTGGAAAGAAAGGCGAAGCCCGGGCACGCGTTCCCTCCGGATACGCCCTGGGAGAGGGAACTGGCAGATTCTTTTGAGTATGAGGAGACGCCTGACCAGCGAAGAGCGATCGACGAAGTAAAAAGGGATATGGAAGCGCCAAGCCCTATGGACAGGCTTATCTGTGGGGATGTTGGTTACGGAAAGACAGAGGTCGCAATCAGGGCGGCGATGAAAGCAGTTATGGATTCAAAGCAAGTGGCTGTTCTTGTCCCCACAACCGTGCTTGCGAACCAGCATCTAAACACGTTTAAAGAGAGGTTTGCTCCATTCCCGATCAGAATAGAGATGCTTTCGAGATTTCTTTCAAGGAAAGAGCAGGAGAAAGTTATCAGGGCAATAGAGAAGGGCGAAGTTGACATAGTGATAGGTACGCACCGCATTTTACAGGAAGACGTCCGTTTCAAAGACCTTGGTCTTCTTATAATAGACGAAGAGCACAAATTCGGGGTTTCCCACAAAGAAAAACTCAAATGAAGAGAAACAAATCTAAAGAGTACCAAC
>JACVIW010000247.1 GCA_015711695.1 Candidatus Geohydrothermomicrobium daggyaiense | reverse complement strand
TAGAGGATTTCTCCAGGCTTTACGTGATATACCTGTTTGACAGATCAGAAGGTTACATGCTCAGGATTCATCCCCGCGGGGACAGAACAAAACCGCTTCGTGGTGTATTCGCCACAAGGTCTCCTTACCGACCGAATCCTATAGGCCTTTCGGTGGTAAGGCTTGAGAAAGTGGTGGGCAATACCCTTATAGTAAGAGACCTCGATGCTATCGACGGTACGCCGGTTCTGGATATCAAGCCATGCGAGGACGACGTGACTTATTGAACCGCTCTTTGATTTCCTCCAGAAACTACTGCGTGCTTGAATTCTTAGTCCGTATTAAATTATGACAACAGCCGCGAAACATACTCATCATCAAGGATTGTGTCGTGTAGTTTTGTCCGCGCCAAACTAGTTTTGCCTCTTAGGTGAAGTCGGTAATAAAATCTATGAGAGTTCCTATTCGGGTTTTTTCGGGTCCCGGGTTGTTGAATTTGTTGAATGGGAGAAAGGAGCCGATATGCGAAGCATTAAAGGTGGTGGCCTATTTCCGGCCTCTTTCGCGGCGTCTCTGGGTGTTTTCGGAGCTTATGTTTATGCGGGCCTGAGGACCCCAATTCCTGGTGAAGATATGGATGTTTCGTCCGGTTTGAAAGTAGAAAGGCACGAGTTTAGGACGGCTGACGGCGCGGTGCTTCGCCTCAAACGGTACGCTAACGCCGAAGGCTCGCCGGTGCTTTTCTGTCATGGTTTTGAGGGAAACGGTTTTGAGTTTGACCTTCCACGCGAGGGTCATAACATCGGAGTTTATCTTGCGAGAAGAGGTTTTGACGTATGGATTTCTTCTTTCAGGGGCTGCGGTCCAGAACCCTATAATTCTGAGTGTCACGGATGGTCTCACTCCATTGATCACATTGCGATTTACGACGCCCCTGCTTTAGTTGACGGAATAAGAGAAGTGACGGGCAAAAAGCCTTTCTGGATTGGCCACAGCATGGGCGGAATGGTTCTTTATATGTATCTTCAGGGCGTTCGCTTCGCAGACGAATACCAGGTAGTCTCGGACAGGGCTCTGGTTTCAAAGCATAACTCGAGCATACTTGGCGGTATTCCCATTGCAAGCCCGCCCGCTTTCTGGTGGCCAAGAGGGCATCCTTTCCAGATCGCTACCCAGTCTTCACTTGGAAGAAGCATGATCGGTGCTCTTATTCTTGCGATGCGGGCAAGAGGTGTCATTTTTCCCCATGTATCTATTGGAAATGGCGTGAAAAAAATCCTTGGAAACAGGCCGAGGCTGATAAAGGCGGCATCAAGAAGTCCCCTTGGATTGTTGCTTTACTGCCGAAAGAATACCGATTCTGACACGACAACATCTCTGATAAAATGGGCCGGGGACGATGTTTCGGCTAAGATGTTCGTTCAACTTGCGGATGGCATTTGGAATATCAATTTTAGACAGTACTTCCCGTTGGCATTCAAAGGGGAGCCATATGACTATACGCTAAACATGCGTCTGATAACAGCACCCATGCTTTTCATCACAGGGGATAAGGATTTCGCGAACTTCGTGGGTATTAAAAGGTACGGCTATGACATGATATCGAGCGCGGATAAAGATTTTGTCACGTTCAAAGGATACGGGCACACCGATCTCGTCATGGGGAAGAATGTAGAGAAAGATGTCTATCCGGTCATTCTTGAATGGTTAAGAAGAATCGAAGCGAAAATGAGGTAATTCGCGTCACCAACTTGCTGCTAGATTCGTCCGATCAAGGATGTCTCACTGTGCGGGTTGTGGATATTTATTGCCCTTAAAGTTTTTACGGGGCAATCTCTTTTTGTGAACCAGAGCGTTGATTTTTGAGGGGTTTGGTCATGAAGGCAGACGTGGTAATTGCTGGAGTGGGAATGACGGATGTCCGCATACATGAGGGTTCGACCTGGCTTGAACGTGCAGTGGCAGCTATAAAAGAAGCGATTGAGGATGCTGGAATCGATAAAAACGATATTGAGGCACTGGTATGCACACCGATTGGTTACACCGTTGATCAGGAAAAGTTTATAGCGCAGAGAATAGCTGAATACCTCGCTATAACATGCCGCACCATGGCGGAGGTGGACTGTGGCGGGGCGTCTTCACTTATCGCGGTGCGATTACTGATGAACGAAATAGCCTGCGGTCGGGTTGGCGCGGGCGTTGTTTTCGCCTCTCATTTTGATTTAACTCCCGAAAAGTTGGCCGCATCTCCTCAAGAAATAATGCACCTGATACGCATGGCTAATGGAATGTACGGTTCGTATGATTCAAGACTCGGGATATTGTCCCCGATGCCCTATTATGCAATGTGCATTCAGCGCTACATGCATGAATGTGGGGTTAAGCCTGAGGATATCGCGCGGCTTCCCGTTTTGTTGAGGGAGAACGCTTCCAAAAATCCCAGAGCTCACTACAGAGAACGAATAACGATCGACGATGTCCTTTCTTCCAGAATCCTCTGTCCACCTATTCACCTCCTTGAATCATGTCCCGTTTCTCACGGCGCTGGCGCTGTTGTTCTTGCGAAAGCGTCCTCGAGCGAGGTCAGAGGCGTGTGGATAGCCGGGTATGGCGAAGCGCACGACGATTCACACTTCATGCCCTCAACCGCGGATATGAGTACCTTTCCGGCAGTGAGAAAATCTGCCCGTGAGGCGTACAGCCAGGCGGGAGTTACTCCTCAGGATATAGATGTTGCGGAAGTTTATGGGGCTTTTGCTGGGGTTGAACTGATGTGTTATGAGGAACTTGGTTTCTTTGGAAGGGGGGAAGCGCCGACTGCTGTTGCGGAAGGCAAAACCTCTATCGATGGGGATGTGGCGATTAACACAAGCGGCGGCAGGCTTTCACTCGGGCATGCTCCGTATGCGACCCCGCTTTTCGAGATATATGAGATCACGAAACAGTTGAGAGGTGATGCGGGGGAAAGACAGGTAAAAGATGCAAGGCTGGGCCTTGTCCATGCGGAGCACGGGATGATTAATGGAAGCGCGGTAATGATTCTGGGGAGGGCATAAATTGAGCGGGTTTCTTTCGAATCTCGAGGACAGCGCGGCGCTGAGATTTTACGACGAATTACAAAATGACCGTTTTGTAACCACAAGATGCAAAAGGTGCGCGCTTGTTTTCTTTCCGCCCAGAATCATTTGTCCCGATTGCCTCGGCGAGAAAATTGAATGGGTGAGGCTATCGGGTAGGGGAAGATTATACGCGTTTACCCAGCAGCATCAATCCCTCGCACATAGCAAGCCTCAAGTCGTTGGCATTGTTGACCTGGAGGGCGCGCGCGGCCGAATTTTCTCGATTATTGATGCTCCCTGGGAGGAACTTGAGATAGGCTTGCCGGTCAGAATTGATTTTTTCGAGTCACCTTTTGGGTTCAAGATGCATAAGTTTGTTTTGGAAAGATAGTTTGATTTTGCCTTTTCATGGATTATAGGGAATATGGTTTTATGAATTTCATCGGTTGCTTTCGCTGCTGTCGTTTTCGTGGTTGAGCTTGATCATTCCCTTCCCAGCGAGAAATTTAAGCGTTTCGTTTTTCGCGCCCTCGATGTCTTCCGGTTTGAGTTTTCCCTCAATGACAAGGTTCGTCAGGTGCTCTTTAACCTCCCTTATCCAGGGTCCTGGGTGCAATTTCGCAAGGTTCATAATTTCGTTTCCATTAAGGGGAGACTTGATTTTTTGCGGTTCTTCTTTCTCGGTTATAGATTTTATCCTTTCAAGGAGCTCGTCTATTAGAGCGAGGTTTTCATCTACGGTTTCAAAACTTCCCGCCAGAATGTCAGCCCGGGCAAGCGATATCACTTTCTCAAGAGGAACGAGCACCTCATCGCCTTTCA
>JACVIW010000246.1 GCA_015711695.1 Candidatus Geohydrothermomicrobium daggyaiense | reverse complement strand
CTATCCACATTCCATCAGGGTTGTATCCATCCATAATCTCTGATATCTGGGCAATAGCGAAATCGATATATCTTCTGTTGTTCCCGAGAAACGACATCGTTCTCTCTGGATGAGGCTGGATATCGTCAAACATCGGGTTGTGGTCAAAAACAGCGGAATAATAGTAAAGAAAAGGGATTTCCTCCCTCTTGCTTTCGCGGGCGAATATTCCAGCGTAATCAACTTCGGTCTTCCAGTTTGTCAGCGCAGTGTCGAAATAACATATGCCATCGTGCCACTTTGTCTCGAATATGTGGTAATCGACTCCAACCTTCTTTGAAAGCGCTACCCATTCCTCCACCCTGCAGAAAGGACCATTGAATTTCAAATTCCCGCGCTCATCACTCATTGACCTGTTGAAAGCATCGAAATTTCGATCCCAATCCATGCCAGGTCGATACTCAATCTGGTACATCACTCCTATTCCTGGACAAGCCCACCACTTCATAAGGTCACATGGTTCTGGCTCGGCAATGCGAACCGTCCGCTTCATAAAATGCAGGATACCATCGAGCGCATGTTCCCCGAAAATCCTTATGAGCGCAGGCAAATCACGTTTATCCATCATACCCCCATTTATCTCGATTAAAAGCGACAGAACGCGGCGAACGAAGTAAATATACCAGATCCCTGGGCATTTATTACTAATAATCTCTTACTGTAGGCAAAAGTTGACTACAAGACTTCCGTCGATAAAGATGGAGATAATCTCTATATGCCGGTAAAAGTGATCAGCAAGTTGTTCTTTCCAAGCCCCTCTCCACTCGTTTCATTAGCGCAGTTTAGCGCGTCTCAAGCGCCTCAATATGCCAGGGCACGCTCCAAAAAAGGAATCCCACAAGTCAGACCAAAAGTTGCCATTGAAATAACCGCTCCACTCCCGCAAGGCGCAAAAGCAGTAACAGTGAACCCGGAGAAAAAGGTTGCCTATTCGCCTGAAGTGTTTCTTACAACAATGTCATATGATCCAGTGGAAACACCAGTAAGGTCTAATGCGCATGTTATCTTTACCGGGGTAATCACCAGTATGTCTCGCGCCTCGATAAAGGTTGCATCATTCTTCAGCCATGCGGACGCTTCTGCCTCGAAACCGGTGCCGTTAATTTTGGCGCTTAAGCTTGAATTCTGGGCACCTGTGCTCGGACTGATGGAAAGAACGCTCAAATTATCTCCACCGCAGTTTGTGTGAAGAGCGAGTCACGAGAGGCCCACAGCCCACATGTTATACCTGTCAAATTACGATATTACAAATAACCATGGGCCTGGACTAACTTTTTTCTACAGGTACCAATTACCGCTACTGTTTACTGTCTTGGAAATTTCTCCTTCAGCTCCTACCGAGTTAACCCTATTCGCGCCAGCCGCCGATACGCATTTGAGCTCATATGATACAGGTACTTGGTTTGACCAGTTCGTCCCATCCGAAGTGCAAAGGGTTAGTGCGCCGGTTTAAGAGCGCCCGACAGCCCATACTGTATTTGCATCAATCGCCGATATGGTTCTCACCTGGTGGTAACAGCCGTGATATTGCGTGCTCCATTTTAACCTCTGCCAACCGTCTAAAGAATCCCACAGTGTACACGTCAACCTGTACCGGATAACATCCAAAAGCACAGGCGGTATTCGCTTCAATCGCTTCAATGTCCATCAGTTCTTTTGTAATACCACGAGCTATTGACCATAAGCCAGGAAGTTCACTCCATCGGTAGCCCTCAAGATGGTACCGTTATTCCTGCAGGCCCATGCGATTTCCCTGCTTACCGCAGAAACACCATAAAGGTGGATTGAAGTCCTCGAAAACCCAGTCGTTTGGGTTTAGCCGCAATCGATACTTTTGAGTATAGTCCTTTTCAGACCCACAACCCACATAATCTCTCCATCAGCAGCATCCAGGCTAAACAGATTTTCGGTTGTTCCTAAATCCTTTGAAATTTAGTTTTCGCCACCGTCTATCGTCTTGATTATAGTACCGCCATTTCCGCAGAATATCGCTATTTGAGAGCTTATTGCCGCGACGCTGTACAGGTTGCATGTAACTCCCGAATTCTGAACATCCCAATCACCGGATTGACCAAAAGCGCTGACCGCCAGAAAACACCAAAACAATACCCCTGTAAGAGGACCAAGGGCAGGAACGTATTTCACGGTAACGTTAATTTGAGAAACTATTCAAACTTCCCTCAAGTCTCGCTGATATCTCATGCCTGGATATACCGCCGTGCTGCTATTTGCGCCTATTGTGGGCTAAAGATTCAAATACCGTTAAATATTTACAGGAAGATTTACAGGAAGAGGTCCTTTCGCAGTCCCTTAATACCTCCGGACAATTCAATAAAGAGCATAGAAATAGAAACACCAACAACCGGAGCCCAGAAAACATGAAGGGCATATGAGATTACAGCTGGCGGGATATTCCTCCCTGGAGAAGAAGTGAGAAAACCGTATATGCTTGAGCAAACGATTTGCGCCGTGCCCTGAAGCACCACATATGGAAGAATCAAAAGGCCCGCAAGAGCAAGCGCTCCTTTGAAAAGCCTTGGCTGAATCATCTTCTTGCTTGTGGACAGGGCCTTCGTCACACTTCTGTCCCCGAGTACTTTTGCCGGCACAGAAAGCATAAACCATGTGCCAAAAATGAAGCCAGGGATGATGAGAAGAACCAGACCACCAGCAACAGCAAGGCTGGTAAGCATGAGAACGAAAAAGATGCCCCAGAAGACGCGTCTTTCATGCACCCATGAGAAAGCATCCGTCCACCCCATAGGCCTTTCATCAATTTCGCTCGCAGTTAGAACCGGAAATGCTCCCACCATATAAATCTCAAGAATGAAAAAAAGAATCGAGAGGACCAGAACAGCAAGACCGGAGAACATTCGCTCAGGGCTCAACCTTGCAGAAGCTCTTCTGATCATACCGATCAGAGCAATTAGTAAAGCGGGCAGCCCAACCACCGCAGCCATTCCGAAATATTTTCCCGGAGAGCGGTAGCAAATCCTCCATGCGTTCTTAACAAGCGCGAACGCTTCAATCCTTTCAGGGGCACCGCCTTGCGAAACGCTTTCAGAATGGCGGCTTGCACTCATTTCCTCTCCCTTTAGACGCTACCAAAATTGATACTATCATGAATCATGAATCAGAGCATTCTTCAGTGCAGATATGTGCCTTGAGTGATTATCTTTCGATAGATTCCCTAAATTCCTCATAAATCCGGTCCATATTAAAGAATTTTCCCAGGAAGCGGGATTGCCCGAGAAGCGCTAGTGGAGGTAGAAGGGTACTGTGGACTCATGTATGATAATCTTCCGGGAAACGGGACTCTTTGTACCTAGTTTATATCGTGCGGGTATCGCCAGAAAGAAGGTGTTAAAAGATGAAAATACTCGTGATGGGCGCTGGATCGCTTGGAACAATCGTTGGGGCCCTGCTTTCAAAAGATGGTCTTGATGTCCTGATGGCTGACGCCAATCGTGAACATGTGGACGCGCTGAACGAAAAAGGCGCCACAATCACCGGTCATTTGAACCTGAACGTACCGGTAAGGGCGATAACCCCAGATTGCCTCGAAGGATTCTTTGACCTCGTTATTTACCTGGTTAAAACGACCTATGACGAGGTTGCTCTCCCCCAGGCAGTTAAGCACATGAAACCTGAAAGCATTCTCATAACGCTTCAGAACGGTGTTCCTGAAGAAAAAGTTGCCTCATTCGTCGGAAAAGAAAGAACGCTCGGCGGTGCTGTCGGATGGGGCGCAACCTGGGTGGGTCCGGGTATCTCTGAACTGACGAGTGACCCTGATGACATGACTTATGACATCGGCGAACTTGATGGGAAAATAACCGATAGAATCCGGAATGTTGAGGAA
>JACVIW010000245.1 GCA_015711695.1 Candidatus Geohydrothermomicrobium daggyaiense | reverse complement strand
TGTGGCAGAAAGTAAGAATCCATATAACGGTCGAAGAAAAAAGCGCCGCGAAGATATGCGCAGTGCCAAACCGGTTCCCTTGCCGGTAGCGCCGTATCTGGAATATGAAACTCAATTGCCCCTTCGCTCTTCGATTTTTCTTGAAAAACAAGTTCCTGCATGTCCTTTACCATACCGAAGAGCTCTTCACATCTCGCTACTCCCGCGATTGCGCACAACCTGTAAGGTAAAGGCCCCGTAATTTCCGAACACATCTTCACGAATATTCTTCCGCGACTCGCTTTTGTACTGATATCTATGGAAGAAGAATGGAACTCCTGGAAAGCCACGAACAATGAACCGTCAAGTAACGGGATTAACCCTTTTCGGTACTTTCTTTTATTTTTCATGAGCGGGAAAATCCGCGGAGTAAAAATTGTTATATTTGAAAATGAGTCTTCTTCAGCAGCAATAAGCATCACTCGACCGATAATTCTTCGCAATCTATCTGTGAAAAACCGCGCAAGGGAAGAAACCAAGAACATCAATCGCCACGATATTTTTTCTTTCCCTTTATAAGATGATGGGGGCGGAGTCACGCCTGACATGAGCATTCCTGGCATAAAAGGATAAAGTTTGAATGTCCACTCCTCCTCGAAAAAAAGCCTCTTATCATGTGAACCGAGGTCGGGATCATCGGACTGGCTTGGTTTCTTTTTCTCTTCGTTTAGGAAAACACGGGTCTCAAGCAAGACAGCCGGAAAATCCTCGATCGGAGCGGAAAGTTTTCTCATAACCTTGATGTTTCTTCCCCTGTACACCCACCTGGCATAAGAGGTACCCCAATCTACATGTGAAAGAGAACTTTCACCCATCGAATCGAGAACAACCTCCCCTCTCATGTCAACGACTCGCCATTTCCTCCCCAAAATATCCAGACAGTCCTTGCCCGAAGAGTAAATTTTCACAAGACCCTCATCAGCCACATAAAGAGAGAAACCCCCACCTGCACAGGCAGTCGCGGTTATCCGCTTGTTACCAACCTGATGACACATGCTCTTCCAACCACCACTGGGAAGAATAAGACCACGACGCCCTTCGAGACGTTCGGCGAATACCCTGAACGCTGGCTGCCCGTCCAGGTCTGAGGTCCACTCTCCTATGTGTCCGCCTTCTAATGTTTCCCCTTCAAGCATCTACCACCACATCTGTTGAAGAACTCGATTGCAAAAAGCCGGGAACGGTTAAGTAAAGATTATCACGACGGAGGCTAACAAAGCATGGGGGCGAACTCAGTAGCCTTTCTCCTATGTGAGATTAGTCACGAAATGCTATTAAAAGGACGGATATCTACACATAAGAGACTGGATATCCGCAATCATACATAAAGAGGGAATAGAAGAGAATGGAATACTGGATTGAAATTATCAGCTCATAGTGATAAATGGGGTGACCGAGGGGATTCGAACCCCTGACCTCCGGGGCCACAACCCGGCGCTCTGACCATCTGAGCTACGATCACCGCGAAAAATTATGTGGCACCCCCGGCAGGACTCGAACCTGCAACCTACAGATTAGAAGTCTGTTGCTCTATCCAGTTGAGCTACGGGGGCTCCATCACAGAGACAATCACAGAGATATTATAAGAAAAAATCGCCTTATCTGCAGAGGTTTGTGCTCACGCATAGCTCTGAGCTCTTAACGACAGGTAAATTGATCAATCGGTGTTTGACAAGACCTCAAATTTTAACTTTTGCTTTGAAAAGACTATTTCTTTTCCTTCTTAGATTTTCCCGTTTTTGATTTCTTTTCGGCTGTGATTGCTTTGATGGGTATCGCCTTCCTTCGAGAACTGGATATCTTTGCCGCGCCTTTGAGTCTTACCTCAAGAACACCGTTGGAATAGGAAGCTGAAATATCTGACTCTTTTACTCCTTCAGGCACAGGAATGCTCCTCATGAATGAACCGTAAGAACGTTCCATGCGGTAATAATCTTTATCCTCTACTTCCTCCTCTCTTTCCTTCCTTCCCCTTATTGTCAGAGTATCGCCTTCAAGGGTGACCGATATATCGTCTATGCTCATCCCTGGAACTTCAGCCTTAATTACCATGTCGTCACCCTCATCATAGGCATCAATTTTTGGCCACCATTCCTCTGGACCGAATCGCCACAGGGATTCTCCCAATGGACTCCAGGCAAACATCCTCCTGAAAGGTGCAATGGGAAACTTAAAATCTCCGAACGGGTCCCATCTTGTTATGAAAGCCAATTTCTCCACCCCCTTCTGACACTCATAAGTTTGTGATCGTCGCAATTACTTTTTTCAATATCAAAAAGCATTTTCCTTTTATAAAAAGATAACATGTTTACCCCTACAGATCCGTTAGAAATATTAGGCATATGGATTCGACTTCCGCCTTTCGCTTTCATAAAAGTGCCATCGCCTTAATGAAGTTTTGAATTTTTTAACAGCGAAATTCGAACAACAAGGAAAATGAGATGATGGCTTGACCCGGAGAGCGTAAACTAATATCAGAAAACTTTCATATCTTTAATCGTGCCCAAACGATCGATACAGCGTTTTGCCTAGCTGCATATAAATTACAGCAAATGACAAAGTTTACGTTTCGGTGTTATCATATGAACAAGCCAGATTTTTCATATTACTTAAGTGACATTCAGAAAGGACTCGCGATGGTTGAGGATATCTTCGAGGAGGACATCCTTGGAGAAAAAGCGCGTCAAAAACCAAAACCGCCAAGGCGATTTCAGCCAGAATTGATGCTGAAAACAAAAGCCTGCAACGTATGCGGTCAGACGCTTTTCATGTATATGCGAATTTGCGACCGCTGCGGCTCTATCCAGAGACCGGTCAGTGGTGACGGTATTCCGGTTCCAGAAGAAGAAATGGAAATTTGTGAGTGCTGCGGAAAGCCAGCCATCAGAAAAGAAGACAAACTGATCGGAAAACTGATTTGCTCCGAGTGCGAACAGGCTTCAAAAAAACGGGAAAAGAAGGGAATGAGAGCTGAGACACGAGCGGCTATCGCAGCTGGCTCAATGTCAGCCGCCGCAGTTGCCGCTACCCTGTGGGCGATAATAGGACATTTCAGCGCCGCCGTTTCTTTCGCGATTTATAGCTTTTCAGGTCTCACGATAGCGCTTGCGATAACATCAACCCTTATCCTGTATTTTCACCAGCAAAAGAAACGAGCTCCTGTAATACTGCCCGGAAAAAAAGAGAAAGAAAAATAATCACTTCTGCGATACCGCGCAAATTGGATTTGCGGACGTTCTAAATCCACAAATTTTTCTGAACACCCGGGATCCATTCCAGTTTTTTCGTGGGAAAAGGAGCAATTAATCACTCTCAAATCATAATAATTAATTAGTCATCTGTTATGTTCTGAATCTACGTCACGAACAATTTGCCGCAACCGTTGAAAGATCAAAGACCCGGTCTTCTTGAATCTTTCCTTCTTAAAACCATCCCGGGAAGTACGCCTCTGTTAATTTTTCCATCTTCGACAACAACCTGACCGTTTATTATGACCGTTTTCAACCCTTGAGGGAAAACTTCTGGGTTCTTAAAAACCGCATCTGTCTTAAAATTTTCAGCGTCAAGAACAAGGATGTCAGCAAAATAACCCTCACGCACAAGCCCACGCCACCTCAGATCAAACAGCTTCGCGGGAAGATGTGTGCATCTTGCTATCGCCGAGGGAAAATCGATTAATTTCTTTTCGAATACATACCTGTGTATGAACTTAGGGTAACATCCGTAGAAAAGATAAGATGGCTTTCCAATACCGAGCAAAATAGTGTCTGTCACGATCGCGGTGTTATGGTCCATGAGCGCAGGGAACGTGTACTTTTCTGTGAACAGATCATCGGGATCCCACAAAGATTCAAACACAAGTACTCTGCCCTC
>JACVIW010000244.1 GCA_015711695.1 Candidatus Geohydrothermomicrobium daggyaiense | reverse complement strand
CTTTTGCTTTTTCCTTCAGTTCGCAAAGGTAGTGAGTTCCGAGAACCATGTCCTGTGTGGGAGTGACTATAGGCCTTCCGTAAGCGGGGGAGAGGATGTTGTAAGTAGAAAGCATCAGTATTCTCGCCTCAGCCTGAGCCTCAGCCGAAAGAGGCAGATGAACAGCCATCTGGTCTCCGTCGAAGTCCGCATTGAAAGCTGTGCACACAAGAGGATGGATTCTTATCGCCTTCCCCTCAACCAGCACTGGCTCGAAAGCCTGTATCCCCAGCCTGTGAAGCGTTGGAGCCCTGTTCAAGAGTACAGGATGTTCCTGAATAACCTTCTCAAGAACATCCCAGACAACAGGAACCATCCGCTCAATCATGCGCTTGGCTCCCTTGATGTTGTTCGCAAAACCCAGATCAACGAGCCTCTTCATGACGAAAGGCTTGAAAAGTTCGAGCGCCATCTGCTTGGGAAGTCCGCATTGATGGAGCTTTAGCTCAGGTCCGACAACGATGACTGAACGCCCGGAATAATCGACCCTTTTGCCAAGCAGGTTCTGGCGGAAGCGACCCTGCTTGCCCTTCAACATGTCGGAAAGCGACTTGAGGGGTCTGTTACCAGGCCCGGTTACAGGTCTTCCTCGTCTCCCATTATCAAAAAGCGCGTCGACCGCCTCCTGAAGCATTCGCTTCTCGTTGTTTACAATGATCTCCGGAGCCCCGAGATCCAGAAGCCTCTTCAGGCGGTTGTTTCTGTTTATAACCCTCCTGTAGAGATCATTGAGATCGGATGTAGCGAATCTACCACCATCGAGCTGCACCATTGGTCTGAGGTCGGGAGGAATCACTGGAATGACATCGAGTATCATTGATTCTGGCTTGTTATCCGTTTTTAAGAATGAAGAGACAACTTTGAGACGCTTTGTTGCCTTATTCCTCTTTTGCCCCTTGGAGGATCTTATTATTTCCCGAAGCTCCTTGGCTTCTTTTTCAAGATCCATGTTTTTCAAGAGCTCCCTTACCGTCTCAGCCCCCATACCGCCGGAAAAATACTCACCGTACCTTTCCTTTAGATCCCTGAACCTCTGGTCATCGTCGATCAGCATTTTCGGCTCAAGAGCTTTGAAATCTTCAAACAACTCCTCAAGGTAAGTAATCTGGTCCTCTATCTGCTCCCTGTGATCCTCTTTTTGTTTCTCCCCTAGATCCTTAAGCTTCGTTTCCCTTTTCGAGAAAGATTTTTTCTCTTTGTCGATTTGAGATTGATACTTCTTGACTAATTCCTCTATTCTCTCTTCTTTTGTTTTGGGATGTTCCGCAGCCTTCTTCCTCGACTCTCGCTTGATGATATTTATTTCCCTGTCACGCTCTTTCTCAAGCTCCTGTATCCTTTTCTCGAGCGCGGCCTTCTCCTCTTCGATTTTTCGCGCCGTCTCATTATCAACCGCTCTGAAACGTTCTTCCAGTTCTTTTCTGATCTGCTCAATCTCTTCTTTAAGCTTCTCTTCAAGCATGGGCAAATCTTTGCGGCGCTTTTTCTCTTTCACGTCAACAATTATGTAGGAAGCGAAATAGAGGACTCTTTCCAGGTTCTTCGACGGTATATCAAGCAGATAACCCATGCGCGATGGCACGCCTTTGAAAAACCATATATGGGAAACTGGCGCAGCGAGCTCAATATGCCCCATTCTCTCACGCCTGACCTTCGAACGGGTAACCTCGACGCCACATCTTTCACATATCATGCCCTTAAACCGCACCCTCTTCTTATACTTGCCGCACGAGCACTCCCAGTCTCTGGTGGGGCCAAATATCTTCTCGCAGAAAAGACCCTCTTTTTCGGGTTTCAGCGTACGATAATTGATTGTTTCTGGCTTTTTGACCTCACCGTTTGACCAGCTTCTGATCTGATCAGCGGTAGCTAATCCGATTTTCAGATAACTGAACTCGTTAACGTCCAACAATTATCCCCCCTATATGAGCTTGTCAGCGCTCTGATCTTCTCCCGGCTCCTCGAAAACTTCGTGTGCGCGGAGCTCAAAACCGAGCTCTTCTGCTGTCTGAAACACGTCCTCTTCGGTTTCCTGTATTTCTATCGGAGTCCCATCTTCTGTAAGCACCTGCACATCAAGCCCCAGGGACTGCATCTCCTTGACCAGGACCTTGAAGGATTCAGGAATACCGGGTTCCGGGATGTTTTCTCCCTTCACGATAGCCTCGTAAACCTTTACCCTCCCCACAACGTCATCGCTCTTAACGGTTAGAAGTTCCTGAAGGGAGTACGCGGCGCCGTAAGCCTCAAGAGCCCATACCTCCATTTCCCCAAAACGCTGTCCACCAAACTGCGCTTTGCCGCCAAGCGGTTGCTGGGTAACAAGGGAATAGGGCCCTGTTGATCGCGCGTGAATCTTGTCATCAACAAGGTGAATCAATTTCATCATGTATATGTACCCGACAGTGACCTCGTTATCGAAAGGCTCGCCGGTTCTCCCATCATAAAGCCTTGCCTTACCGCTTTGAGGCAACCCGGCTTTCTTGAGAGCTCTCTTGATTTCCTCTTCAGTAGCGCCATCAAACACGGGCGTCATCACATAAACGGGCTTCTGACCGTCAAATCCTTTGTGGGCAGCCCACCCCAGATGAGTTTCCAGTATCTGCCCGATATTCATTCTTGACGGAACGCCGAGAGGGTTGAGCACTATGTCAACGGGGGTGCCGTCCTCGAGGAATGGCATATCCTCGATGGGGAGAACTTTGGCTATAACCCCTTTGTTCCCGTGCCTTCCAGCGAGCTTATCTCCCTCGCGTATTTTACGCCTCTCAGCAACGTATACCCTCACCAGTTTGTTCACTCCTGGTGGGAGTTCATCGCCGTCCTCCCGCGAAAAGAGTTTCGTACCGATAACCTTTCCTGACTCCCCATGCGGGACTTTGAGCGAGGTATCCCTGACCTCCCGGGCTTTCTCCCCGAATATGGCCCGCAAAAGTTTCTCCTCCGCAGTCAATTCCGTCTCACCCTTTGGAGTCACCTTTCCGACAAGGACATCCCCGGATTTTACTTTCGCGCCGATCCTTATAATGCCGTCAGAATCAAGGTCTTTTAAGACATCCTCCTGGACGTTGGGAATGTCAGCGGTAATCTCCTCATCGCCAAGTTTTGTGGTTCGGGCTTCAACTTCATGCTCCTCAATATGGACGGAAGTTAGAACGTCATCTCTCACAAGACGTTCGCTTACAACAATAGCGTCCTCAAAGTTATGCCCTTCCCACGGCATGAAAGCCACAAGGAGGTTCTTGCCCAGCGAAAGTTCACCCATGTCCGTGCAGGGACCATCAGCGATGACCTGACCTTCTTCAACCTTATCGCCTTCTTTAACAACAGGCCTCTGATTGACACAAGTACCCTGATTGGACCTGCCAAACTTCTCAAGCTTGTAAACATCGACAGTGTCATCGGCGGATTTCTTCCTTGTTGCTGGCTTGATCTCGATCGTCTTGGAATCAACATAAACAACCGTGCCCGCGCGTTTCGCGCACACAACCTCCCCCGTATCCTTGGCTGCCCTGTATTCCATACCGGTAGCTATCAGAGGGGCTTCTGGCTTTACGAGCGGGACCGCCTGTCTTTGCATGTTCGAGCCCATCAGCGCCCTATTCGCGTCATCGTGTTCCAGGAAAGGTATTAAAGCGGTGGCGACACTTACGATCTGTCTCGGGGAAACATCCATATATTCGACCAATTTCGCGTCAACTGTCGACACTTCCTCCCCGAGCTTCGGAGCTCTACATAAAACTTTTTCTGACTTGAATCTCCCCGATGGCGTGATAGGTGCGTTCGCCTGGGCTATGATGTATTTGTCCTCTTCGTCAGCCGTGAGGTAATGGATTTCGTTGGTTACAACGCCATTCTTGACTTTTCTGTAAGGGCTGATC
>JACVIW010000243.1 GCA_015711695.1 Candidatus Geohydrothermomicrobium daggyaiense | reverse complement strand
AATAAGCGATTTTAAACCGATTTCCTCGAGCTTCTTTACTCCTTTCACTCCCTT
Source organism: Candidatus Geohydrothermomicrobium daggyaiense (assembly GCA_015711695.1). Classification (GTDB taxonomy): domain Bacteria; phylum Actinomycetota; class Geothermincolia; order Fen-727; family JACVIW01; genus Geohydrothermomicrobium; species Geohydrothermomicrobium daggyaiense. The sequence goes on along the minus strand of JACVIW010000243.1, from coordinate 3,909 downwards.
CCTGCGCGCTTTTTCCACAGCAAGTTTCGCAGCGTCAGTTATCTTTTTGAGTGAAAACTCCCTGTAGAAGTGGCGTTTGAGGTCGCGAATGGCAACTTTATAAGAGCGTGAATCCTCTATTCTAAACGAGGCGCTTGATGTTTTTCTCTCCCCGAAAAATATTCTATCCAGAAAATATCCAGCACAAACCACGACGGCTATGAGAAGCAATAAAACAACAGCCGCGAACACAAATTTTTTCAATCTTGAAACCTCACTTTTAGACTCTTTCATTACCCTTTAGTTACCTAAGACACCGCCCTCTATTTACTTTAAGAATCAGAATCGCAAAAAATTCAGAATACAGCACGAGGTTGATTTTACCATGGTGCCGGGGAAACAAAATGTTTTTATTTTTCATCTCATTTTCCGAAAACCGAAAAATTCCCGGAAATTTTCCCTCCTGGATCAAATGCGTCCACATCGAAAGGCAGAAGATAAAACCATAGAATACGAGAAACGGAAAAACATGGATAAAGAGTGGGGGAGTCTCGTTTGGGTTGTCTTGATTAGACCTCTATGTACCTTCTAAGAGCAAGAGCGCTTCCTGCGGAGCCTATGAATATTCCTATGAGAACAAGGACAAGCGACAGCAAAGCAAGATAACCGCCAGAGACTAGATTCGCGTTATCAGCGGCAGCTTCAAGCCTTGTTATCAAGCCCGAATATAGAAGCAGCGACACGATAATCCCGAGAACCGCGCCAATGAAGCCCTCGAAAACGCCTTCCATCATGAATGGCCACCTTATAAACCAGTTAGTGGCTCCAACAAGCTTCATAATTCCTATCTCTTTTCGTCGTGAGTAAATAGCCATCCTGATTGTGATAGAAACGAGCGCGACTGCCACAACCCCGAAGGCAATAACCACAACGAGTCCGATTCTCTGTATCGCGCTTGTCCACCTCAATACTTTGTTTACAACATCCTCAGGAAACTTTATCTCTTTCCTTCCTGTATTTGGATCAACACTTATCTCTTCTCTTTCAGCGAGCCTGCTGGCAACGGTCCTGTTGAATTTGGGATCTTTCATTCTGATTTTGAACTCAGCCGGGAGAGGATTCCCCTCTATCTCCTTGAGCATCTCTGCCTGGTCCTTGTACATTTTTTTGAACTCATTAAGAGCCTCCTCCTTGGAAATATAAGTTACGCTCCTGACCTCGGGCATTCTTCTTATGAATGATTCAAGGCTCTGCCTTTCCTCCACCGTTATATCATCCTTAAGAAAAACACGTATCTCATCAACACGCTGCTTTACGTGTGTCGCCAGCCCATTCCCCGCATGAACGAGCATGCTGACAGCGCCAAGTATGATGAGGGATAGCCCGGTTACCATAATCGCCGCAAAGGTAAGCGCCATATTGCGCCGCATGCTTGAGGTGGACTCCTTAAGAAAATACATGAAGTTAACTGCCATGACCGTAAACACCTCTTGCCTGGTCCCTTATTATCCTGCCATTCCGCAGTTCTACGACTCTCTTTTTGAACATGTTCACGATATCCTGGTCATGAGTCGCCATTATCACGGTTGTTCCCGTCGCGTTAATCCTTTCGAGAAGTTTAACAATCGTCACCGACATAGAAGGGTCGATGTTTCCCGTGGGCTCATCGGCAAGCAGAATTGGGGGTCTGTTAACAAAAGCACGCGCGATCGAAACCCTTTGCTGCTCGCCGCCCGAGAGCTCGTCCGGGTAGGCGTCAAGTTTATGGCTCAATCCAACCAGTTTCAGGACTTCTGGAACGTAGGTTTCTATAATCCTCCTCGGTTTGCCAGTTACCTCCAGAGCGTAGGACACGTTCTCATAGACCGTCTTTTGAGGAAGCAGTTTGAAATCCTGGAAAACGCAACCTACCTTACGCCGGAGATAGGGAATTTTCCATTTCTTGATATCCGCAAGATTAGTGTCGGCTATGTAAACCTGTCCGCTTGTCGGTTCCTCCTCTTTCAACAGGAGTTTTATGAACGTTGATTTTCCGGAGCCTGTTGGACCAACAAGAAACACGAACTCCTGCTTGCCTATGTCAAGCGTAACGTCGTCAAGGGCGTATATGTTCCCCTGATATACCTTTGTGACTCTTCTAAACTTAATCAAGCTTACCCCTCCAGCCTAAAGTTTATTCTTCAAACGTTTTGATTTTTCCTTTTAGCCATTCTCGTAGCCTGAAGCGCCGCCCTTCAAAAACCGTCCGGTTTTTCAAGCGCTTCCTTCTTGACAGTTGAACAACGAGGCATCCGGGGAGAACCTATCCCCCGAATGAAATCTTCGGTTATATATTTTCGGCAGCACATGTAAAAAATTGTAGACTTCTGTTAATGTTTGTCAAACTAACCGCTCTTTCGAACTATCGAGCGCTACTATTAGAGTAAATGGCCGCCCAAATTCTACCCTGTAAATGAACAGCCTTTCCAGCGTAAACACCGGCCGTAATTACTTGCCCGTAACGATAAACGGTTCAGAAACGCAGCTCTTTTCCCCTGCTTTTCAAAAAATCAACCACGGTTTCCGCGTTTCTATTTATTATCCGCTCTTCCGGAAACCCAACCCTGTCAATCAGTTGCAGAGCACTGTCAAAAACACCGACCATGGAGGCATCATGCGCATCACTCCCCACGCAAATATAAGCCCCCAGTTCCCGTGCAAGCCTGACTACCTCCTCGCAATTTTTCTCACTCCCCCTTCTCACGATCGTAAACGAGGCGTTGTTGACCTCTAGAGCTACTCCAGCCCGAGCCGCTTCATAAACGACTTTATCGTAATTGAGAGGGTAGAGCGGGTTCCCGGGGTGAACAAGGATATCAACGAATCCGCTTTGGATCGCGCCCGTCAGAGCCTGGGTGTTCTCGTCTACACTTCGATCATCAAAGCCGCAGAAAAGGTGAAACCCCGCGAGCACAATATCAAGCACTTTGAGGATTCTTTCGTGAAGATCAAGATTTCCATCGATGTCTACTATGTTGCACTCAGCTCCTCTCAGTACCTTAATACCATCTAACATTCGCGGAAGAACAATCATGTTGGCGAAATGGTAAGGGTGTGCCGCGCCCGGCATCGCTGGCCCATGGTCACAGATACCCACCATCTCAAGTCCCCTCGAGCGGGCGACATCACATATTTCTCTCACGGTAGAATATCCATGACCGCTCGCAACCGTGTGTATGTGCAAATCAGCTTTTATTCGAGTCTCGGTTCCCATCGCCGCCTCCCGAAGCTTTTCCCGCGGTGGCTTTCCTCCATCTCAAAGCCTCCTCAATAAACTGATCAATCTCCCCGTCCATAACCGCTTCCACATTACCGCTCTCCAGGCCGGTGCGATGGTCCTTGACAAGCCGGTACGGCTGAAAAACATATGAGCGTATTTGATTTCCCCAGCCAATATCCTTGCGTTCCCCCCTCATCTCCTGTATTTCTTTTTCCTTTTCCCGTCTCTTAAGCTCAAATAGACGTGACCTCAATATCTTCATCGCAATCGTACGGTTACTTATCTGAGACCTCTCGTTCTGGCACTGAACCACAATTCCAGTCGGAATATGAGTTATCCGCACTGCCGAATCAGTCACATTTACGTGCTGCCCTCCTGCACCCGATGACCTGAAAGTATCAATCTTCAGGTCTCTGGGATCTATTTCGACCTCGATCTCCTCACCAATCTCGGGTATAACATCGACAGAAACAAATGATGTATGTCTTCTGCGAGAAGCATCAAAAGGGGAAATTCTTACAAGCCGGTGTACCCCTTTCTCCACGGACATTAAACCGTAAGCGTTCTTACCTTTCACGGTGAAAGTGGCGCTTTTGATGCCCGCGCCCTCACCTTCAAGCACGTCGTTCAACTCTACTTCAAAACCTTTTCTTTCCGCCCATCTAAGATAC
>JACVIW010000242.1 GCA_015711695.1 Candidatus Geohydrothermomicrobium daggyaiense | reverse complement strand
CGCACATCGAGCATCGCTTCAGCAGGCCTCTTAAAGCTTACTGTTTCTATAGAGGAAGGAGGATCGGGAAACTCCAGCCCATCTTCAAGAAATCGCTGCTCTATTATCGCAACGTTAGTTTCAGAGAGCTTCAGGCTTGGACCAGGCGCATTTGATTTTATTTCAGGGTGGAAAATTTTCATTGATTCTAAGGAAGCAGACTGAAGGCCTATGTGATGTCCATAAATCGCAAGCGCGGGCAGGACCCCTTCCGCTTTATAACGCTTAATTGCTATACACGCTCCACTAAACCAGTGATCCACACCTTTTTCTTCCCCCCGCAGACGCTTCTGAAATAAATCTCCATACTTCCCTATGTCGTGCAGCAATCCGGATAAATATCCAGCGAATCCGCTATTGAAAGCAGAAGCGTAGCGTTTAGCGCGCTCAGCGACTCGAGATAGATGCTCGCTGAGAGGCTCCTCAAAACCTGCGACGTTCTTTGAATGCGCGAAATATTTCGCTTTATTTGATTTGACCTGATTTGCCATCTTTTCTGAAATTAAACAAAATTTCAGTCTCAGTCTATTGTCTACGAAAATTTATCACAACCCTGTGACATAAACTTTCAAAATCCCGAATTAAATCCAGCTAATAGTGATTAAGACAAATAAGTTTATTCCTGATCAAAGACCGCATGAAGAAACAAGACAAAACATTGAACAAGTTTATCAGTGTGACCGTGTAAAAGGCGCTCACAAACAGTAATTGCCAAGCGGAGAGATGGGAAAAGAAGCGTGCCAGTTCCCACCTGAAAAAGCCTGATACCTTAACGGCCTTGACATAAAGAAAACCGGGCAAATGACGCCTATAAACATGACGCTTATCCGGGGCATTGGCTCTCTTCTTTTGCTCAAACCCGATACTCCGGCAACCTCTGCACCGAAAAGCTTGTGTGGTATAGCCCGCCAGACGAGAACGAAAAAACATAAAGTCCAGCGCCTGAAAGCCCGCAGAAAAGAAAAAGGCGCCGGTACTAAGGAGTACTTTAACGGTGCGAAGGCCATGTGGCGCTCTTCAAGGGTTTCGTAGCTTCCTGGCAATCCCATTATTCGCGTTCATGAGCTGCTTGAATGCCGATGCCTCCATGCACGGCGAAAAGCCTGAATCCAACAAAAGGCTTCAGTATTCTGAGGCAAGTCGCGTTTCAAAAAAGCGCTCTAGTAGCCACCTTATGATTGATATCAAAATACCCACTTACAAACTCGGGGAAGTTCTGGTCCGGTTCAACAAAGGCATCACGGCAAATGAGCAAAACGAGATAAGAAAAAGAGCGGAGCCCAGATGGCAAAGAAGCTTATGCCGATTACTGACAAGGAGAACATCCAGATTTTAAAGCTAAGGCAGGGCGTCTCCGAGGTCGAATCGCTACGCCGAATCTCGTCCACCGAGACTGTAGAAAGCGCGAGCCTTAATTTCTTGAGAAAAGCGGATTATGTGCCATTAAGCCAGATTTCCGTAAGCAATGGGGATTTAAAAACCAGCACGAGGGTAGAAAGGGATGTGATATTCATGCGTGTGAAGCGTGGGGATATAGAAATAGGTGATAGCGTTCCGGTGACCGTCGCCGTTATTAATAGCGGGATTGACCTTAACCACCCCAACCTCTCCGACAAAATATGACGAACACAGGGGAAATCCCAAACAATAAGATAGACCATGACGGAAATGGGTACGCTGATGACACCTACGGATATAACTGGGCGGAAATATCGTATTACTATTCCACAGGAGGATCTTCAGTCGGATACTCGCTGGAGAATCAGGAGGTTGCGCAGTCTTTTGCCGCCAGGGTCGCTCGGGAGATTCTTCCTATGAACTTCGACGTCTTGAGCTGATGCTGGGCAAAAAAGGCAACCCTTCCCACGGGCTTGTCGTTTCCGTGCGCGAATCGTTTAACGGTCCCGAAATCGCTTACTACAACATCACCGCGCGCGAGGTGCCGGAAGACGACTGGGCTTTCATTAACAAAAATTTCTCTGTCCCAGTAGCTTGCGCACCGGACACCGTTTATTACTTTGTCATTAAGTCCCAGGCCGTTGACAAGCAGAACTATTATTACCTGGCTAACGACAAATATCTTAACAATAACTACGATGCCTACCGTGAGGGCTCCATCTGGTGGAAGGTGAATGGAAAATGGGCATCGCAGTCCATATACGATTACTACTTAAAGAACTACTTCAAGACTAACAGCTATCACTATCCACGGGACAACAACGGGCACAGAACCCACTGTGCTGGGATAATTGGAGCCGGTGATACCCGATTCGATTCGGTGGGAGTCGCTTTCGGGAGGAATGCCAAAATTATGCCCCTGAAAGCGTGTGATTCCAGCGGAAGTCTCTGGGTGTCCAGCTGGATAGCCGCTCTTGAATACGCTCGCTCAATGGGCGCGAACATCGTGAACATGAGCTTCAGCGGTAGTAGGCCATCCCCTCTGGAACGATCCCTGATTAATTCTGTATCTTCAGCCGGATTGACGCTTGTCGCGTGATCCGGCAATGATGGTAATTGGGTTCCAATTATCCCGCAAGCTACGAGCCTGTGATAAGCGTGGCCACGACAGACGCCTACAACGAACGAACCTATTTCTCAACTTACAACGATCGCGCTGATATTGCGGCTCCAGGTTACGTCATCTATTCCACGATGCCGACTTATCCCGTCGCCCTCAACTGCCTTGGCTATGAGCAAAACTATACATTTATGAGTGGCACCTCAATGGCGGCTCCTTTTGTCGCGGAGCGGCATCTCTTCTTTTTTCTCACAAGCCAATCTTGAGAAACGCCGAAATCGAACAACGGCTTGAGGAAGGAACCGACGACGTCAACGGGGGGTAAGGCTGTGTATCTTGGACACGGCAGACTTAACGCGTATAGCTTGCTACGTAGTCCTGAGCTCCGCAAATTCTCATTTCAACAAGCCCGGAAAAATACCCTGTGGAGACGGCATTGACACTCAAGGGAGATGATTTCGGAAATGTGTAGGGCGCTTCTACTGTTCGTCTAGGAATGTTCGACTTAGAGGTCCTTTCATGAAGTTGCAACGAGATTACGTGCCATGTCCCGGGAGATCTGCCTCCGGGCACATATAAAGTGGCGGTAGTCAAGCAGGGCGGTGTTTCGTCCAACGAAAAGAATTTTCTTGTGGCACCGACTATCATAAGCGTCAAACCAAACTATGTTTATCTTAACGTGGATCAGGAGCAGACTCTTGACGTTGAAATAATCGCGGCGAAAACCTCCTTCAAACAGGGAATCTCCACTGCAGTATTCGAGGGTTTGGAAAGCATATAGGTCAACCACACGATAATAAACAATTCCACCCACGCGATCGCGAACATTACGGTCTCATCCACCAAAACTGGTTCTGCTTCGTTAAACATAACGACCTCGGCAGAGGTTCCTGAACCTCTCGATTACGGGTTCGAGGTCAGAAGGCAGTGCATCGAGAGAGTAAGTCCCGATTACGCAATTAGAGGCGGAACCATTGATGTCGAGATAACAGGCTATATGACGCACTTCAAGCAAGGTTTATGAGAGGTGGTATTCCAAGGACCTGACCCACGCCACTCCTTGATCGTTAACTCACTTAATGTCGTTGACGAAAGGAGCATCACCGTTAACGTGACGGTCCCGCCGCAAGTTCCCGCCACACCAAAGTGAGGACCGTTCTGAACAGTTAATGTCATAACCGGAAACGAAGAGGCAGTCTCCTTAGAGGACTTCAAAGTAATGTTGCCGAGGATAAAATCGATAAGCCACGAGAGCAGGTTTCCGGGGAAATCAGTTGAAATACGGATCGAGGCAGAAGGGACATACTTCGGACAGGACGCTTCCAAGATAATGAGAAGCCCCACCTCCGACGGAATTATCGTGAATTCTGTGACCGTCATGGACGAGACTCATCTTACCGTGAACATCCTCCTCTGGGA
>JACVIW010000241.1 GCA_015711695.1 Candidatus Geohydrothermomicrobium daggyaiense | reverse complement strand
GAAGACATATAGCGTTATCGTGAAGGACGCGAAGACGCTTGAAGTCAAGAAGGGCCCCGTCCGCAAACCTGTCGTAAAAATTGATCTGTCCGAGAATACCTGGAGGGAAGCCATAACAGGAAAAATTCCCGGGGCTGTTGAAATGTTCGCCGATCTCGGGAGGCTCTCCACCCGCTCGCGGTATGAGCAGCTTAAATCCACTTTGGGTACTCTGTTTGTCGAGCTTTCAAGAGAGGGGGGCGAAAATATTTTGCTGAAAATTGTTTTCAATGAAGCAGACTCGCCCTCAGTTAAGTTCATAACCTCCCTTGAGGACTGGAAACAGATCAGCACCGGGGAATTATCGGGAGTTACGGCTTTTATGACTAACAGGCTGAAAATTGAGGGCGATATGGCTTTCGCCATGAGCCTTGGGAGTCTTGTGAGTTAAGGTTCGATCGCACGCGGTACATACGCGGTAAATATATATTTGATGCCGCGGGAATTACCCCAAGATATATACAATTGCATCAGTTGCAAAATACCAATGTTTTCCGGTCTGATAAGTGTAGAAATGTTTTTTGAAAGGGAGTGATTCAGGATGATGACGCATATCGATTTCAGGAAAAGGATTCAGAGATTTCAAGATCTTCTGGAGAAAGAAGGCATTGACGTGCTTATTGGCACGAAACTTAAGACAATAACTCACCTTTCCGGAGGCTTTGTTCCCTGGAGAAGCTGCGTGATTGTTCCGGCTCGCGGCGAGGTTCAACTTATTACATCCGCACTTGACGCTGCTCGACTGCGAGATGAAAGCTGGCTTGAAAACGTTGTCGCATATGGCGGGCTTCCGGGAATGGATTTCATTGACATGATTGCATCGAGAATCAGGGAACTCGGTCATGAGAAAGGAGTGATTGGGATCGAAAGCGGGACATCGAACTATCTGCCTGATGGATTCATCACTTTGTATGAGTATGAGAAGATTAAGGAAAAGTTTCCGGAAGCTCAATTCAAAAACGCTGTATCTTTAATGGATCGGTTTACTCTCGTGAAAGAGCCGGAGGAAATCAAACTCATGAGGCAGGCTACGGCTATATGTGATGCTGCCCACGAAGAGGTGAGGGAGTTTCTGAGGGTAGGGGTTACCGAGAAGGAGATCGCTGGGGTAGCGGAATCGGTGATGAGAGAGCTCGGCAGTGAATTTGCCTGGACATTTACGGGGGGACAGGAGATTGCGTCCGGGTACAGGACATGGTGGTTCTGGGGAGGTTGCACTCCCGCTACGGACAAGATTGTTCAGTGCGGCGATCCCGTCATGATAGATTTGCACGGGATGTACTGGCTCATGCTCGGTGATGTTGCGCATAACGCGATAATGGGACCACCTACCCCAAAGCAGCAGGAGGTTATCGAAGCTTATGTGGAAACGTGCTACAGGGTCATAGAGGAAATGAAACCCGGCAAGACGCTCGGAGAAGTTGCTCGCAACTTAAACACTTTTGTTCAGGAGAAGGGCTGGACGGAATGGGTGCTTCCCGGTTTTGGGCATGGTATCGGGCATTTTGGGCATGAGTGGTACCCCTGTGTCGCAGAGGCGGTATCACCTGGCAATAACGAGCCAGATTATGTTCTAGAGCCTGGATACATACAGATGGCTGCGGTTGTTTGCAACTGCCCCGGCGTAGCTGGATTTAGGCTCGAAAGACCTCTTCTTATAACCGAGAATGGAAACGAGCTTCTTTCTAAACTACCAATTGAACCATGGATAATAGATTGCGGCATGACCTGTGAGAAATGGGAGAAATAGTAAGCGCAAACGGTACATCTCATTTTTAACGCGAAGAGGTATGGTCAATTGTAGGCAAATTTTTCGCTTACGGGAAACTTCTTCGCTTGCGTGAATGACGCAAGCGAAATTTAACGTGGCAAGTCACTATCAGAGGAGTCACGAAATATTTACGCATATGGAAAGAAAAAAAGCGTTTTTTGGGTTCGAAAGCAATGTATTCATAGGAATAGACCTGGGCGCGGAAAGCCTGAGGATTTTCGCGGGCGCGCTCGATAACGGGCTTTTGAGGCTTGAGGAAATTCTTCGATACCCTAATAACCCCGTTCGGACGACAAGCGGTCTTCACTGGGATGTAGGTGAGGTATTTAACAGGATTAAGGAATCCCTACGCGAGGTTTCGAAGCGGGGTTATGCGCCGATGGCTCTGGGTATTGATACATGGGGTGTGGATTTCGGGCTTTTAGATTCACAAGGGAAGCTCCTTGTCAACCCCTTTTGCTACAGGGATGAAAGAAACGCCCGGGCAATGGAGAAATTTCTTGAGATTTTTCCTCAGAGGAGACTCTATGAGTTAACCGGGATACAAATTATGCCCTTCAACAGTGTTTTTCAAATCTACGCTTATTCGAAATGGAATCCTGAGATACTACGTGAGGCGAGAGATCTTTTGTTTATGCCTGATATATTCAACTACTTTCTCACCGGAAAAAAGGTAACCGAGTTTACTTTCGCGACGACTTCTCAAGTCTATAATCCCCGAAAAAATGCCTGGGAGAAAGAAATCCTGGATGCGCTTGGAATATCCGGCGATCTTATGCAGGAGGTAATCCCGCCCGGGGTGGAGATTGGAGGAATTGATTCATCACTTGAGATAGAACCAGGGATTGCCGGTATGAGAGTTGTTTCGGTTGCGAGTCATGACACAGCTTCGGCTGTCGCAGCTGTGCCCGCGACGGGAGAGGACTGGGCTTATATAAGTTCGGGCACGTGGTCGCTGATGGGCATCGAACTGGATGCTCCCTGCATAACCGAGCGGTCGCTCAGGCACAATTTCACCAACGAGGGTGGAATAGGGGGAAGGTTCAGGTTCTTGAAAAACATTTGCGGATTGTGGCTTTTAAGAAAGTGCAAGGATGACTGGCTGAAGCAAGGAATACGGTTATCATATGATGAAGTTATAGAGATGGCGCGTTCATCCCGGTCATTCATGGCGCTCATAGATCCTGATGATCCTGTGTTTTATAACCCTGAGTCGATGACGAAAGCTATCAGCGACTTCTGCCTCAAAACCGGACAGGAGCCCCCAAAGTCACCCGGCCAGTTCGCGAGAGTGATCCTTGAGAGCCTTGCTTTAAAGTACAGATATGTGCTTGAGGAAATAGAGAATATCTTCCCGGGCAGGGTGAGAAGGATTCACGTGGTGGGAGGTGGGGGTAAAAACTGGCTGCTGAACCAGTTTACCGCTAACGCTACCGGTCTTGAAGTTTTTTCAGGACCATGGGAAGCCACAGTGGCGGGAAACATTATGGCGCAGGCGCTTTCGATGAATATTGTGGGAAATTTGGAGGAGATGCGCGAGGTTATAAGACGTACATTCCCGGTTATTAGATACACACCTCGTGATGTTTCCTCGTGGGATAGGGCTTACGATAGGTTTTTAGATATCCACCGATCGTGACTATAGCGGTAATTTTTGGTCACATATTCGGGCTGATGTAAATGAAGGAAAACTTTATTTCTCGAGGGATTCTTCGACGGTCCTGAAATTCAGAAGCTCACTGTAACAGAGCATCGAGTATCCAGCGGTTTTCTTCGTTTCTTTCTTTTTCCACGCGGTGATGACTTTGAGACCCATTTTTCCGGCAAGGAGCCATGTGTAAGCAGTGAAGCTAGCAGGACCGTCAACAAGGATTGCCTCAAACCCCCGTTCACTCAAGTCGAAAAGCCTGTCTTTTACCTCCTCCAGTATCTCCTCCTCCGACATCTGGGAAATTTCTTCTACAGCTGGCGCAAGGGGTTCCGGTGATATTTTAAAACCGAGCTCGAGCCAGTCCTTCACGAGGTCTGACTGGTCCTCCTGCGTGAAGTTAGCAAGCCTGATTATCCTGCGCCAGATCTTTGCGGCATCGCCCCGTTTCCAGATCAGAAAATTCCCTGTCACGCTATATTCGTGGGGTGAACCGTGCCCCGGATATATGAAATCAAAATCTGCAAGAGATGGTTC
>JACVIW010000240.1 GCA_015711695.1 Candidatus Geohydrothermomicrobium daggyaiense | reverse complement strand
CCTTGCCGCGAGTTTCCCTATTGTCCTCGCGTAAAAACCGAGCGCTCCTCCGATAAGGAATCCAACAATGAAAGCAACGATGATCCATCGCTTTTTCAAAACTCGCGGCTGTTTCCTTGGTTTTGCCTTCTTCCTGAGATCCCGGCGTCTCCTTCGGGCTCCCCAGTACGATAGATTTCCGGAAGAATGTTTTCCCATCTTGCTGCTTCCGTTAACTCAACCTCTTTGAAATCCCTACAGCTAATTATCATATAGTTGGAAACAGTACGCGGGCAATCCTTTGTCTAAGTTGGACTGAGTTATTGCAGGAATTTAAGGCTTAACTCTTACTGGTTATCAATCTAAGAAATTTCCTTTTTATCAGACAAAAATGCTCGCAGAGCAGTTTCAAATCCAATCATTAACTTAACTTGAACATAACTCAAGCACAATAATTATCAATATTATAATATAACCACAATAAACACAATTTTCGAAAAAAAACTAAAAAAAAGAAGGATAAATCTTGCAAAACAGCATATAGTATATTAGCATAAGTTTAGCACAATATGTTGTGTCCGTTACCTTTTTGTTTCCTGTTTGCCGAGGACAGGTTTTGGAGTATTTCATATTAGCGCTGTTGATAATTATTTTATCGGTCCATTACCTGCCGGAGCTTTTAAGACAGCGGGCACTGAATTCACCTCTAGAAACGGTCCACGAATTTCACAAGGGCATGGCCACGCTTGGATTCAGTGTGATAAAGCAAATACCTCGAAACAGAATAAATATGGCAGACTATCAGACAACCCACCAGGCTGGACGCTACCTGCGGGATTACAATCATGGATATGACGATTCCCTCTATGAAGGAGATTTTATCCCCTATCCAAGGAACAGGGCTCGCACTGAGATGAGAATCAAGCGGCAGAGAATCCTCGCCGTGCTCTTTCTGATGCTTTTTGCCACTTTAATACCGTGTCTTATGGGCGCAGCGCCATGGTTGATATACGTGCACGCAGTGGTCCTAGTGTTAAGCGCAGTTTACGTTTTTCTTGCCCTGATCATATGCGAGAGAAAAGAAATTTGAGACCTGACGTCCCCAAAATTCCACGTAATGCTTGTTATCCGAAGCCTTTTAGCTCCCGCTCTGCCCTATCCCGGCGGTTTCCGAAACCTTAATTGCAATCTCATTGTTTTCAACCGTAACAATCACAGAGTCGCCTTCCTTAATTTCACCATTAAGAATCCGAAGAGCAAGCGGGTCCTGAATCTCTCTCTGGATTACCCTTTTCAGCGGTCGAGCGCCGTATGTTGGGTCAAATCCTCTCTCAGCAAGAAGATCTTTGGCTTCATCGGTTAGCGCAATTTTTATTTTCTTGTCCTCAAGACGCTGCGCGAGAAGTCCTATCTGTATCTCGACTATTTTCCTTATCTCTTCTTTACCAAGCGGATTGAAAATTATAATTTCGTCAACTCTGTTCAAAAATTCCGGTCGGAAACGCTGCTTTAGCGCCTCTTGAACCCTCCGCTCCACCTCCTGTCTTGCGTCCACGTCCAGAGTCTGAAGCGATTGGCTTCCTATATTAGATGTCATTATTATTATCGTGTTTTTGAAATCGACGGTTCTCCCGTGACCGTCAGTCAGGCGCCCATCTTCAAGTACCTGGAGCAGGATATTAAAAACATCGTCGTGAGCTTTCTCGATTTCATCGAGCAGGACAACCGTATACGGCCTCCTTCTAACCGCTTCGGTGAGCTGTCCACCCTCCTCATAGCCCACGTAACCGGGAGGCGCGCCAATCAGCCTTGAGACCGTATGCTTCTCCATATACTCACTCATATCGAGACGGACCATGGCTTTTTCGTCATCGAAGAGGAACTCCGCAAGCGCTCGTGCCAGTTCTGTTTTCCCGACGCCAGTCGGTCCGAGAAAAATGAATGAGCCAAGAGGGCGGTTGGGGTCCTGAAGCCCCGCCCGCGCCCTGCGAATGGCGTTTGAGATTTTTTCGATCGCGTGATCCTGTCCCACTACTCTTCTTCGAAGCCTTTCTTCCATCTTTATCAGTCTTTCCACTTCCCCTTCCATAAGTTTTGATACGGGGATGCCCGTCCATTTGGCGACAACTTCAGCTATGTCCTCTTCATCAACCTCCTCTTTCAGCATCTTTCTGTTTTTCTGCAAATCGGCGAGTCTTGCATTTTCATTAGCAAGCTCTTTTTCCGCTTCAATCATACTCCCATATCTGATCTCGGCAGCCTTTTCAAGGTCACCAACTCGCTCCGCTTCTTGCTCTTCAATTTTGAGCTTTTCGATTCGCTCTTTGATTTCCCTGATTCTCGCTATTGCGTCTTTCTCGTTTTTCCAGTGAGCAAGGAGCTCGCTACTTTGTTCTTTTAAGTCAGCGAGCTCCTTTTCGAGCTTTGCAAGCCTTTCCCTGCTTGATTCGTCTTTCTCCTTTTTCAGGGCTTCCCTTTCTATCTCAAGTTGTTTGATGCGTCTTTCCACCTCGTCCACTTCCGTGGGCATGCTGTCGATTTCAATTCTTAACCTGCTCGCCGCCTCATCAACAAGATCTATCGCCTTATCCGGCAAAAACCTATCCGTTATATACCTGTCAGACATCACAGCCGCGGCAACGAGAGCAGAGTCCTTTATCCTCACTCCATGATGGAGTTCGTAGCGCTCTTTCAATCCCCTAAGAATCGAAATTGTGTCCTCCACGGAAGGTTCTCTCACGATGATAGGTTGGAATCTCCTTTCCAGCGCCGCGTCCTTCTCGATATACTTTCGGTATTCGTCAAGAGTGGTGGCCCCAATACAGTGAAGTTCGCCTCTCGCGAGAGCAGGCTTAAGCATGTTAGAAGCATCAACAGCGCCCTCAGCTCCACCCGCTCCCACGACCGTATGAAGCTCATCAATGAAAAGAATTATTTCGCCCTCGGATTTTGAAATCTCTTTGAGAAGCGCTTTAAGCCTGTCCTCAAACTCCCCTCTGTACTTGGTTCCAGCCACAAGCGCCCCGATATCGAGCGCGAGAAGCCTCTTGTTCTTGAGTCCCTCAGGAACATCTCCATTAACGATCCGCTGCGCTAAACCCTCCACAATAGCCGTTTTACCCGTACCGGGATCCCCTATCAGGACAGGGTTGTTCTTAGTCCTTCTCGACAGCACCTGCACAACTCTTCTTATCTCGTCATCCCTTCCTATCACTGGATCTAGTTTTCCTCTTCTCGCCTCAGCAGTGAGATCCCGGGTGAATTTCTCCAAAACCTGATATTTTCCCTCAGGCTCCTGATCAGTCACTCTCTGAGCGCCCCTAATATCCGCTAGCGCTTTTAGAACGTGGTCCGCTGTCACACCAGCTTCGGAAAGAATCTGACTGCCAGGTCCCCCAGCCTCAAGAATCGAAAGCAAGAGGTGCTCGGTACTCACGAATTCATCCTTCAGTCCATGCGCTATTTCAAAAGCCCGGTCGAGAACCGCATCCAGCCTCGGAGAAATATACTGACGGGTCGCCCCCTGGACTTTGGGCCTTTTTGTGAGCTCCGATTGCACCCGCTCTTCAATCATTTCCACCGGTACCCCAACTTTCTGAACGAGGGAGGGAACGATGCCGTCGCTCTGCCTCAGGAGAGATGCGAGGAGATGCTCAACGTCTATCTCCTGGTGATTTAATGATTGCGCGAGAGCCTGTGCCTGCCCGATAGCTTCCTGCGCTTTGACTGTTAATTTTTCAAGATCTATCATCCACTATCCCTCCGAACAAAATCCTCGCTTAATTTCTTGAGATAGGAGGCAACTCAGCCCCTTCGCCGCTAAATTGTCTTATGTCTAAGTATATAACATCGAACAGTGCCACTTTTCCGGATTACATTGGAATTAGACGCCAGAATATATGGTTTGAACGCAGCATTCTGTTAAGCACCACCCTGGATCGAAGCAATAGCGGAGCCATTTCTATCTGTCAGAGATGGCTAAAACTCAAAGCTCAAATGCAGCTTTTCTTTGACAATAAGTAAGGATGCTT
>JACVIW010000239.1 GCA_015711695.1 Candidatus Geohydrothermomicrobium daggyaiense | reverse complement strand
CCTTTACCTTTATCTTCGTGGAACTCCACGATACGTATGTCGAGACCTTCTTAGTTCCGAACTTCACATATGAAGAACCGCGCGCCGTCGTGGTAGCGGTGCCGGCAAACTCCCGGGCGACCTACAATATGGCTGAGCATATTGGAGCAAAAGACGCCTCAATAATGGTAACATCTGATCTCCCCATTATCTCCGAGCGCGCGATGTACAGAAACAATCGCATTGCCGGGCACAATTCCGTTGGAACCACGTCCCCATCAATTGACTACTATCTCGCTGAAGGAACAACCGCCTGGGGATTTACCACTTATGTTCTGATACAAAACCCGAACAGCGAGCCAGCGAGCGTGGTTATCACCTACATGACAGGCGAGGGCCCAATCATTCACCCGGAAAGTCCTGTTCTCATGCCACCCAATTCGAGAAAAACGATTAGGGTGAATGATTATCTTCCCCCGAGGGACTTCTCCACGAAAGTGACCGGTGACAGACCGATAATAGCCGAGCGAGCGATGTACTGGGGCGAGGGAAGCATTTTCGGGGTTAAATGTCATGATTCAATAGGTCTGTCTGCACCGCATAGAGTTTTCTACTTTCCTGATGGGGAAGCTGGTATGCACCCGGAGGCAGGGCTGATTGGTGAGGTTCAGACCTGGACCCTTGTCCAGAATCCAAACAATGAAGATGTCGTAGTCGAGGTCGCTTATCTTCCCGAGGATGGATCGAGAAAGAGGTCTGTGACTGATGTGGTGCCCCCGAATTCCAGGAAGACTTACTTCATGGCGGATGTTATACCTGATGGTCGCGCTTCCGTAATGGTCACTTCTATGACCGCGGGCAAGAAGATAATGGTCGAGCGCGCGATGTACGCTCTTGTCCAGGGGTACGGGATGTTCATGGGCACCGCTACAATTGGAGGTTATAGCGATTAATTTTCTTCAGGGAATCAATTTTATAACTTCGTTACGAGGTTGGATCAATAAGATTAGAATTTAATAATACGCGATCAACAGGTGTAATCAGGTGCTTTTCTTTTCAGCCTATCCTACCTTCTTGCAATCACCATGAAAGTGGCAAGACTCTTTGCCGCTATTTTTCCGTTGAGGTCCTGGACTGTTGCTTCGGACACGACGATGTTATCGTCCGCGAAAAGAACTTTGCCCGCTGCGGTGAGTTCTCCCCTAGTAACCGGAGCCATAAAGCTTATTTTTTGCTCCACAGTGACAATGCGCCTCGAGGACCCGGGAAATACCGTTGCCACTGAAACGCCTGATGCCGCATCAGCGAGCGACGCAATGGCGCCTTTTTCCACCTTGCCTGACTCGTCGCACAAATAAGGATTCGCCCGCATTTTGAGAAGGGCCTCGCCTGGCCCGAGCCCGATTACCGAAAGGCCCATATGCTGGTAAAAAGGGGCTTGGGTAAGGCGTTCGTGGATAATTCTTTTGAAATCTTCTTCCTGTTCTTTGGTTTTGAATCCCCAGATTTTTACTGCGTCGCTCATCATTAGTTCCGGGCCCTACGCGCCTTTTATATTATTCTATCGAGTCCTGCGTTTAATTGATACTCCCACATGAAAACAGAAAAGCGGGAGGAACTTTTTACTCACACCGCCTTATGATGTGTCAAGGAATGAATAAATTTAATAATGTCTGCGGGGAATTGAACGGTGTTTCACAAAAAACATTGACGCTTTAAAGAGGGGACGTACAAAGTTCTTGACTGAGGTGAGGATAACCATAATCGATGCCTGAAGATTCGAGATTCACCTTAAACCAAAACATCTGTCTGATATTTCCCCCGGATTCCTATTCTTGTTAAAATACTTGACTTTCTTATACTTGTAACGCACCTTCATTTTCGTGCAATCATCATAATGCTGTCTGGTTTTTTATCTCGAGCGTCACCGGTAAATTAGCTTCGCAATAGCGTTATTCACGCTGGATATAGGTTTGTTCAATTGTAGCAGGCAGACGCGTAACAAGCGTTTTCGCTGCATTTCATCACGGCTTACGAACCTGAGACTTGCTATTCAGGAAAATACCGGGAGAAGCGGCGCTCCATTTGTTTAGTTGGAATTCTTTTGGGAGGACAAAGGAAATGAAATAGAAAAGGAAACTCGAGAAAAAATTTGCGGAAGAGAAACAACAGTGGATGCTGCGCTTGCTTCAGGAGTAGGAAATGCGATTGTATTTTTGAAAAATCCCGATCCCTCG
The DNA here is from genome assembly GCA_015711695.1 of Candidatus Geohydrothermomicrobium daggyaiense. Lineage (GTDB taxonomy): Bacteria > Actinomycetota > Geothermincolia > Fen-727 > JACVIW01 > Geohydrothermomicrobium > Geohydrothermomicrobium daggyaiense. The sequence goes on along the minus strand of JACVIW010000239.1, from coordinate 1,803 downwards.
ATACGACATAGGGACGGACAAATTTTTACAATCGAAAATCCCCTGGTGGTGGCTACTTCGGTGAGCCCAAACCGGGTAACCGGGAATAGCGTTTCGTTGAAAATTTGTATCAGGGGACAGGTTTTTCAACCGACTCGGTCGTTAGATGGAATGGTAGCTTGAGAAAATCGCGGTCTATTTCATCCACTGAACTTGGGGCAAATATCAACTCTTCGTATATAGAAAAAGCGAGTAGCGCCTGCATCACTGTTTATAAAATAACACGGTGCAGGGTAGCGGTCAGTCTAGCTATCTCGTATACCTGATTGAAAAGAAGGCAAGAAAAAGCGCGATTTGTTATCTAACTAAGGGCTATACCGCCTAGGTCTTAAGCACATACATTCGCATCAACAATCCAGGGTTGACGCGAAGGTGCACTTGAACTTTATGCTGGAGGGGAACACCAACCTAACCAGGGAGCTCGAGCTTCTCCCGCTTTCAAAGACCCCATTCACCAGCTATGCTCGTCTTGCGGATTTAGGCGGAATGAGGGATTTCTCAACCTGCGTGATTTGCCTGGAAAACAAGGAGATCACGGTTGACAAAACATGCTTATAAACTCAAGGAAGGCGATAAGGGTGAATGATGTTAGGGACATGAAAAACACCGATTTTTAATAAACGTCAACGGAAACTTTACGATGGTTGCCGGGCGGGCAATGTACTCGATGAGCTATGATGAAGAAGCATGCCACGATTCAACGGTATGAGCGCGTCTGCGACGATGCTATTGCTTCATGGTGGCAAGGTGTCCAGGGGAAGGGAATATGGATTCTTGTCCAGAACCCGAATGTGAAAGAGGTCATGGTGGCGATTTCGTATCTTCCGGCCCTTGGAAGAAAGGCCTGTCACGTTCAATGTAAGTATAGCCTCGAATGCCCGTATTTCGGTAAACATGGCTGATGCAGGTATTCGGGGGGAGATTCAGTTCTTATTGTGAGCGATAACACCGTTACCTCTATCCCGGTTGAGCGCGCAATGCATTGGAACTCGCTTGCGGTAGCAATTCAACGAAAGGGGCGCACCTGGAGCATTGACGGTTTTTATGAAAGATTTAAAAAAGCAACTTTCATGTTCATGCCTTACCTTTTTACGCCACTTCTTAGGGAGAAAATGTTTGAGTCAACGATGGCTTGAGTTAAGTTATTAGCGATTCCCAAAACAAAGCATTCAAAGGATTAAAACATTTAAACATTTTTTCCGCGAAGCCTTTGCTCCAGAGGATATTGAATATTTGTCGGCAGAAAAGCAAAACACGAAAAAATTAATGCAAAAATATCGAGTCATTTTAATGGATTGGTCGCGTCTTGTTTGGTATTTCATTTGAGGATTTTTTATGAACAAAAGTTGCTGTGTTATGAGATGCGATCCCATGAACCGTTCAAAATTGCCCATCCCTTTACTTGTTTTTCTAATCCTGTTCCTCATATGCTCAAGTTTCCTTTCTTCCTCGCAAACATGTCAGCTGTGGAAAAAGATTGTGGATAAGGCAATAGACAATCAGAAAGTTCCGCAGATGTTTCCGATTACCGGGTTCAAAGGCTCACTCTTTTTTATGATTCCGCCTACGGGGGGTAAGATTGCTGTGGCAGTTCAGATATGGAGATACGACGGAACGGCTTTCAAGAAAACTGCTCCGAATGGTTTCTGCGATAGAAGCAATATTGCTTTTTCCAGGCTCTGTTTATAGTGCTCTGTCTACTACAGGACTTCAAAAGGATATAGCGGGACTCTACTTTGGTGCACAAATGACTGGGAAAAATGG
>JACVIW010000238.1 GCA_015711695.1 Candidatus Geohydrothermomicrobium daggyaiense | reverse complement strand
GACTGGTTGCCGTGGGCAATACCGCGATGCTGTCACTGGCAGCGGGCATCGATCCAGCACCACTTGGACACGCACCGTTTAACCCACCCTTCATCGGACCTCTATCCCTCAAGGCGCGTGAAATTGGCTTGGTCGCCAATAAGCGCGCCTTTATCCATATCCCGCGAATAATCTCCGGGTTTCTTGGCGCGGATATTATAGCTGGTATCCTGTGGACACGCATCCACCGTGGCGAAAGAACGTCAGCGCTGGTGGATCTCGGGACAAACGGAGAAATAGCTTTCGGAAAAAAGGGAAGGATAACTGCATGTTCTACTGCGGCCGGACCCGCTTTTGAGGGAAGCCAAATAAGTTGCGGAATGAGAGCGGCACCGGGTGCGATCGAATACTTCAACAGAGACAGCGATCTCACCCCGCATGTTCTGGGTGGCGGAATCCCGAAGGGGATCTGTGGGTCGGGACTTCTGGACGCGTGCGCGCTGCTTCTTGACTTAAAACTGCTCACCCCGAGCGGTAGATTGGTCTCGCCTGCCGAAGGCGGTCAGTTAGCCCGAAAAAGAATCAAAGTATTCGACTCATCGCGCGCTTTTATCCTACATCCGGGTCATGATCTCTACCTTACCCAGAAAGACATAAGGGAAGCACAACTGGCAAAAAGCGCGATCGCGTCGGGATTCAATATCCTCTCTGCTCTTTTTCTCGACAAAAGCGAAACTCTTGAAAAGATATGGATTGCCGGGGCGTTCGGCAATTTCTTAAAACCTGAAAGCCTTGTAAGGCTTGGCATGATTCCACATCAGTATCGAGACCGGATGGCGATGGCGGGGAATGCAGCCCTCCTGGGCGCTGAGATGATGCTTACTTCCATTTACGCTTTCGACGAGGCAGAGGAAATAGCGCGTAAAACTGCGACCGTAGAACTTTCGACCAATCCCCTTTTCGAAAAAGAGTTCTATAAGAACTTGAACTTCCCTGAATCAGATTGACCGTCTCATCCAGAAGTCTTTATGCGCCGATTTCGCTCGAAGGAAAAACCCTTACGGATTACCGATAACTCTCCTCCTGCAACACCTTTAACCAGCGAGCAATTGTGGTTATGACATCATCTGACGCAACTATGTGAGCACGGAAAGGCAGCGCGTTTTCCTCGGATGTGAGCCTGCCAAATGCGTGATCTAAATTCCTGATTATTTTCAAGGAGGAAGCCTTTTGGACAGCAGGTCTCAGTTTTTCGAATATTTTTTCCCCGTGGTCAGGCGGGGCAACTCGATCTGAAGAACCATAAACCAGCAGAACGGGAACCTCTATCGCATTCGCGACATCATCAACAATAAAACTACAGAATGAACGCATCCAGCCAAGATAGACAAGACTGCCATCGACTGACACGTAATCTGACTGGATCTGACCCAGAACATTTTCAAGCCAGGAAATTTCGCTTTTCCAAAAAGCCTCATCATATTCATCAATGAGGCCATCTTCTCGGTCAAGGGAGATTCTTCTCAGAGTAGCATCAGGAAATATGCGATCTGCAGGGGTACCGAGCATGACTATTCTGTATATATAGGGATTCTTCGCCGCAGCCTTAGCCGCGACATAGCCACCTTCACCATGTCCAACGACAATTATTTTCTCAGCGTCAATATCACCCCGGAGCAAGAGAAAATCAACTTCCGCGCAAAGGTCCGAAATGGCCGTTTCAAGCGAGTACTCGGGTTTGCCGGTGCTCTCGCCACCTCCCCTTCTGTCAACGCCCAGGACAGCGAATCCTTCTCTTAACAAAGAATCGGCGAGGTACACAAAAAAGCCGTTCTCCCACCTGTCATAAAATCCAGTGTCACCAACCATGATAACCACTGGATAAGGAGGAGAAGTGGTCGGTCTGCACAGAACTCCACTCAATTCAACTCCACCTGGGGCGGGTATTTTAACCGAAGTAATTGAACCAAAGCGAGGCATCAAGGTCTTTTTTTGCAGTCTTGACATGCCTTCAACAATAGTTTGCTTATTATTCAAGAAATATATGGACTTAATTTGCCCGGTACCTTCATCCACAGTGACGCGAGCATCTGTCAAACCAGATAAATTAACACGGTATGACGCGTCTTTAGATTTTGAAATTGAGATCTCACGGGCTACGGGACTTCTTTCAGGTAGCAGCACGCTCATAACTCTCGGCATCCCTCTGCCACGCCATGCATCAAGCAAAAGCTGCATCATCAGGGCAGAATCGGTATCAAAAGGGAGCGCCTCTTCGGGTATCTTGTCTGTCTCAATTGAAGAAAAAGTGAGGATATCGTTCTTATAGTATTTGAAATTCAACCCGGCTCTCTTGATCTTTACCCGCCTTCGAACTCCAGCTTGTTCACAGTGCGAGAAATAATTCTCAAGCAAGAATCTTTTTTTCTGAACAGTTACGCTCCTGTAAGTGAGGGCACACGTCCCTGAATAAGGGCGTTTCAATTGCCCAACGTAAACGTAACTGTTGCCTTGCGTGCGTACGGCAATCTTCTCCGTGCCTATGACTTTGCCGTTTTTCCTTAAAATGAAACTTTTGCCGATATCCGTTTTCTTTCCGCATCCCGAAAAGGGCGTCGAAGCGACAAGCAAGACGAAAACCAGAACCACTATCTTGAGTTTTCTTTCCGCTCCTTCCCTATCCCTAGGCACCATTACCCGTTTGCCTCATTGTCCCGCCAAAGCCCAGTATTCGAAAAACTCGCGCATAACCGTGTCGTACCAGTTCTCATCGAAATACCTGAACATGCAGTGGTTGCCAGTAGGAAGTATCCATATAAAGACATTCGAGTTTTTCCCAGTTCTTTCGATAAGAGACTCCATCTCTAAAGGAGGGCACACAGGGTCATCAGCGGAATGCACAATTAAAAGCGGTATTTCTATATCTTCGAGAAAATTGGCACACGAGGAAAAGCGGTAGATGTCATCAACCTCAACCCCGTAGTGCGGAGCGGCGATTTTTTCGACATAGGCAGAAAAATCCGCTTCACTGAAAGGTTTATAAAGGTGGTCCAACATTTCAGGGTCAGTAATATATGCGCGCATATCCATCCTTCTTAAATAATGCATGACGCGAAAGATAATATACACCGGAAAGAACGGGTCATTTGAAGGCGGCCTTGCGCTAATGTATTTAACCATCCTTTTAGAATCTGAATATCCATTCCACGCAATTGCCCCTCCTGTTATATATGGATAATCCTTTGCCATGTATGAAGCGCGCACCACGGAGCCAGCTCCCATAGAAAAACCAGTTGCCCCAACAGTCGTAACCGCTCCGGTTTCGTGAAGATAGCGCGCCGCAGAAAGTATGTCCTCGCCCTCTTTCCATCCTGCGGTTGTGGGGCTGTGCGACAACTCCTGGCTCTTTCCGAAATTTCTTAAGTCAACGGCCATGACGTTGAAGCCCCATCCCGCATAAGCTTTCAGGGCGACATCTACCACATAGTGGTCGTTCTTTGATCCCATGAAACCATGCGAGATGACGAGACCAGGTCTCCTTTTACCGTCAGGATGTATCCCGACAACGCCCACAAGCGGCGTTCCATCAAAACTTTCAAAGACAACCTCCTCAAATTCAGCAGGATAAGGATAAATTCTTCCTGAGGTTGCCCTAATCGTGTTTAGAAGCGGAAGAAAAGAGGAACACAAAACCCCTCGTGCAACACAAAGAACCTCAGGCTTTAAGGGTTCGAATGGTATATCCCTCAACCGTTCAACGATTTCTGCCATATCGCCTTTTGAACGTTTCCTGTTCGTAGGAGCACCGGTTTTTGGCTCCGATTGGGAATTTTCAAGCATCAGGGCAAACCGAATTCTCATCTGTACAAAAACCGCCACTACGAGTGAAAAGAGTGCCACCAAAATCGAGATAAGGCATAGAAAAAAGTACATGAAACATTTAGACAGCTTTTTCATCAAAACTCCTTATCAATAGAGTTTACGATAAACCAAAGACCATTATAACAACGGTAACTGAAAAGTTATGACCAAGACATAGATGAAACCATTGA
>JACVIW010000237.1 GCA_015711695.1 Candidatus Geohydrothermomicrobium daggyaiense | reverse complement strand
GGTCCTTGATGGGGCGATTGGCGACCACCCGCTTCTTGGCCTCGTCGTACTTGAGCGCCCAGACGCGGCTGGTGACGTAGTCGGCGTAGAGGTAGTGGCCCTCAAGTTCCGGGAGGTCCTCCGAAACCCGCCGTTCAATATCTTATCAATCAGTTGAACGCCGCAATAGCTTCTAACAGCTGCACATTGAAGTGGTTGACTTTCAAGCTTGTTATGGTGGGGGTTCCGGCGCTTGGCGTGCGAAACGTTGTCAGTTATGCGACACCTATCCAGTTTATATGGGAACGATGTCCTAACCCCTGATGAAAATAAAGTTTTTTCGGATCAATGTTCTCTCGCAAATTCCTGGTCGGTTAGTTTTCAAAGAGGTGTTAACTGTTGGATTGCTATAGACATCCGGGTGAAGAGGCTGAAATAGTCTGCTTCGAATGTGGAAGGAAATTCTGCCCTATTTGTGTCAGAGAAACTGGCGCGTCTCATCAGTGTCCAGAGTGTTATCGCGCTGAGGTGGAAAAGTTATCTGAACGCCTAGGGGCGAAAAAAAAGAGGAGGAAGAGAGAAGAGGAAATATCGACTGCTTTTGTGGGAGCGGTTTTTGAAGAAAAAACTCAACCGGACAGGAATGAGCTACCTGCTGCTGGGATTTTTGAAGCAGAAGAAATAAAAACGGTTCAGCCTTTACCCGAAGAACCAAAACTTCCCAGAAAGCGTCTTAAGAAGCCCTCTGAATCAAAGAGTGGGGCGGAAATTATGTTTTTGAAGGAAATCCCGGCAAAAGTTGAAGTCGAGTCGGAACCAGGGATCCCTACGTTCCTATCTGAAGAGAAGTGCGAAGAGCCTGGCATTGAGGAAATTCCCAAAACTGAAGGATACATCACGGGTGGGGATGTAGAGGATTTCTGGGGAGAAGAGGAGGTGGTAAAGCCTAAAAAAGAAAGGACATCTCGCCTGGCAAAGATTCTTTCCTTCCAGCAGCCGGACCAGTACGAGGGTTATCTTACTGAAAAACCGAGATACATGCGCGCTATTTTTCTCGCTTTTCTGGTGTGTGCGCTTTGTGCCAGTGCTTACGGTGGACTTGCGTGGTGGAGGCATAAGGAGTTCGGTATTTTCGGGTGGTTGATAGGTCTTGCAGTGGGTATTGCTGTTGTTTATGCCTCAGGAAAACACTTCAACTGGAAGCTCGGCATGATTTCAGCCATATTCGCTATGGTTTCCCTTTCCGCCGGGCGCATTCTCGTCTACATGCTTGAGGTATGGTTCCCCGACATAATAAAGCTTCCGATTGGAACTGTTGAGAACTTCAAACACGCGCTAAGGCAGTTCGTCCAGCAGCTTCCTTCAACATGGCTCGCGTTCCTTATCATTTCCTCCCTTGTTGCTTTTCTTCTTTCCTTCAGACCCTGGCCGGTGAGGGTTTACCTTTCCTCCGCTGCCTCAAAATAGGGGTCACTTGAGAAGCGCTATTTAAAATCTACCAATGAATATGGTGATCGCCCTTGGCGGGTTTTTGGAATTCATGGTCTTTTTTTTGAGGTTTATTTTCTCCGGAGTTTGACCGAGAAAGGACTTTATGATTAAATCATGGTAAACTTTATATTTCTAATCTCCGACCCGAAGAGCCTAAAACAAACGGTAGTTTGTCATGGCTCGGGGGCGACAGGGTTCGCGGGGAAACCCGCGTGCCTCCCGTGTTTGGAAAGGAGAGGTGCGAATATTGTGTCTGAATTCACAGCATCCGCCTTGCCCGAAAAGAAAAGGCGGATTTCATTTTGGGCGCTTTTCTGGCTTTAAATTTTCCCCTGCGATACTCTTGGTGATCCTGGCATCTCTCTATTATACGGGCTGTGGCTATCCACTAAATACTCAGGAAAAGAGTATAGTCGTGGCAACAACGACAAGCCTTTACGATTCGGGTGCTCTTGACAGGGTTGTTCCTGCTTTTGAGCGCCTTCATAGTGTGCGTGTAAAACTAATTCCGGCGGGGAGTGGCGAGGCGCTGCGCTTGGGTGCAATGGGCGAGGCTGATCTCGTTATAACGCATGCACCCAGAGAGGAGGAAGAGTTTATAAGAAAGGGTTACGGTCTTCGGAGATTTCCTTTTTTAAAAACAGAGTATGTGCTTGCTGGTCCGGAAGACGATCCTGCCAGTGCCGCTATGGCCTTTTCATTGGAGGAAGCTCTTCGCCGGATAGGGAATAAAGGTTTTCTGTTCGTAAGCAGAGGGGATAACTCAGGGACACATATTCTGGAGTTAGATCTCTGGAGGGCTGCTGGAATAAAACCCGGCGGAAAGCGCTGGTATATTGAAACTGGTCAAGGCATGGGTGAGACTCTCTCTATCGCGAACGAGAAAGGGGCTTATTGTCTCACGGACCTTTGCGCATATTTATCGCATCCCCATCTTGAAGCGCTTTCCATAATCTTGAGTCCCGACCCGCCGCTTGAATGCGTTTACGCGGCGATAGTGGTGAATACGGCAAAGAATTGGAAATTGGACGGGAATATGCGACACGCAAAACGCTTTGCCGATTTTCTTTCGAGCCCAAAGTGCAGGGAACTGATTTCAGGATTCAAGGTGAAGGGCAAGACTTTGTATATGCCTTACAGGTGAGAATATTCTATTGGTTAGCGGGAGAAATATACTTCAGGATCCTGTGAATCTAATACTGGTTTTTCAAAAAGTTACGGCGGCCGCTGATGCGAATAAGAGATCTCATCGGAAAGGGGGTAGAACCGTTGAAAGTCATAGCGGATGCCTTCAAAGAGGCTTTTATGTTGATTATCAGGCTTGACAGAGAGTTTCTCTCGGTAGTCTGCCTTTCTATAGTCGTTTCAGGAATTGCGTCTGTCCTCGGTGCCCTTCTGGGTGTACCTTTTGGGGTGGTTCTTTCAGAGAGTAAATTCTTCGGCAAGAGGTTTTTGTTAATTCTCACCCATGCGATGATGGGGCTTCCACCTGTGGTTGCGGGTCTATTCGTTTTGCTTATTCTCATGCGCAACGGACCGCTGGGGGCTCTGAGACTTTTATATACCCCAGCTGGAATGATAATAGTTCAGACTGTTCTTGCCTTTCCGGTGGTTGCAGGTTTCACTCACGCGGCGGTGAGCGCGGTTGACCCTCGCTATCAGACGCAGGCAAAAGGGCTTGGAGCTAGCGATTTCCAGGCAATCGTGGTGAAGGTGAAGCAGGCAAGGAGGGGGATAATTGCTGCTTTGATAGCGGGCTTTGGCAGAGTACTTGCCGAGGTTGGAGCTGTGATGATAGTGGGCGGTAACATCAAAAATCAAACACGTGTGCTAACAACGCATCTCCTTCTTCTTGCACGCCAGGGAAGATATGAGATGGCTCTAGCGGATGGCCTTATTCTCATCCTGCTCTCTGTCCTGACAAGTGTGTTTCTGACAAGGGCGCAAGGGAAACAGGGTTACAGGCAACCAGCGCGGGTGACTGGTTTTCCTTCTTAAATGCCATGGAAATATTGAAAGCGGTATCCATCAGAAAGGAATACGAAAACAGGTTCACGCTTAACGTGCATAACCTAGCGATTTCAGAGGGTGAAATTCTTACCTGCGTGGGTCCTAACGGCTCGGGAAAGAGCACTCTGGTGAGGATTTTAAGTCTTATTGAGAAGCCCGACGCGGGATTCATTTTTTTCAGGGGCAAAGAGATACAGGACCTTAAGGGAAGAGAACGCCTGCGGGTCTTAAGAAAAATGACTGTTGTTTTTCAGGACCCTGTGTTCTTTGCCGGTTCTGTTTTTGACAACGTCGCCGCCGGTCTGGATTTCAGGGGTTTATCCTCGAAAACTATAAATCGCGAGGTCCAGAACGCTTTAAAGCTTGCGGAACTGGATGGTCTTGCGGATGCTGACGTTTCGAGCCTCTCTGCCGGGGAGGCACAGAAAGTAGCCTTTGCGAGATCAATTGCCCTTGATACAGACTTGATTTTCCTGTACGAGCCATTCTCCAACCTTGACCCTCAAAACAGGAAGTCTTTCCAGGCTATCGTAAGTCATGTGCTGAGAAGTCTTGGTCGTACTTCTTTTCGC
>JACVIW010000236.1 GCA_015711695.1 Candidatus Geohydrothermomicrobium daggyaiense | reverse complement strand
AGCATGCTATGGATATCAAAAACACCTGACCAGGACTCATTTTCCCTGTTCTCCTCCATCAAGAGAGGAATCCCTCTTTATATTAATGTTAAAAGCGTTCAACAACAGCCGCTCTGCGCTCGGAACGCACGATTATGTTTTCTTTAAACGTTTGGCTTTACAAATTCTTCTATTCGAAAGAGTCTTTTTCCTTGATATCGGTAACTTTCCTTCACGCAAAAGAGCGTATATGAAAGAGCGTATATGAAAGAGGCGCGCCCTAAAAAGCGCGCCTCTCGTCTCAAACAAACTCGTTAAGCCTTATTACCGCTTAAGATAAGCAATGAGCTCCTCATCGGTAAGGAATTTCTTTCCGCAGACTTTTTCGCTGATGCTTTTCTGATCGAGATATCTCGTTATTCCACCCATAAAGAAGGGATATCCTGCGCCCATTATCATCGCGGTGTCAATGTCCTGCGGCTCAGCCACGACGCCATCATCCAGAATCCTTCTTGCCTCATCGGCAAGCGCCTCGAGGAACCGCTGTCGTATCTCGTCAGCAGTGAGTTTCGGTTTGCTTTCATCTTTTTTCCAAACAGCAGCAACCTCCGGATCTATTTCCTTTGTCCCGGGCGTGTATACCCCTGGCTTCCTCATCTCGACAAGTTTTCGCATATTCTCGCTCACCCTGTATCTGTCAGGGAACGCGGCAACCATCGTCTCTGTCGCATGCAGTGCTACCGCCGGACCAACCAACGCGAGAAGATCAAATGGAGCCATGGGCAAGCCGAGATCGAGAATCGCCTCGTCGACCTCCTGTGGAGTGTTGGGACCGTCCACTATCTCGCTGCAAACAGACATAGTTCTTAAAAGCAAGCGGTTCACCAGAAAGCCGGGCGCATCCTTCATCACGACGGTTGTCTTGCGTATTTTCTTCGCAACGGCACCAGCTGTGGCCACGGTAACATCATTCGTTTTCTCGCCTCTTATAATCTCCAGCAGCGGAAGTACAGCAACAGGGTTGAAGAAATGGAACCCTATTACCCTCTCGGGATGCTTAAGGTCTGAAGCCATTTCGGTTATAGAAAGGGAAGATGTATTCGTGGCGAGAATCGCGGTATCGCTGATGTATTCCTCTGCTGCAGCAAAGACCTTCTTCTTAACACCCATATCCTCAAAAACAGCCTCAAGCACAAAGTCGCAGCCATCAAAATCGCTGTCATCGAGAGTGTACTTCACAAGACCTTTGAGGAAGTTTGCCTTCGGCTCCTCTATCCTCCCTTTTTGCACCTGGGCATCCAGCTGGCTGTCAATGTAAGCCTTAGCCCTGTCAAGCACTTCCTTGCTTATGTCCTTCATAACCATCGGGACCTCAAGTCTGTGCAGGAAAAGAAAGCCGAGCTGTGACGCCATCAAACCGGCGCCTATTATCCCGACCTTGTTTATAGGCAGCGGAGGCACTTCCGGTATGCCAACCTGCTGCTTCGCCCTTCTCTGTGTGAGATCAAACGCATAAACAGAAGCCCTTAACTGGTCACTCATTATCAAATCGCCCAGAGCCTGGTTCTCCTGCTCGAAGCCCTCGTCAAGACTCCATTCAGAGGCCCCTTTAATAAGATCAAGCGCCCTGTACGGGGCTATCGCCCCGTTGTGGACTCTTCCATAAACGAATTTCCTCGCTTCTTCAATCAGACTGTCGATGTTTGAAAAGTCCGGTTTCTCGCGCTCGATTTTCACCTCACCCGTTATTATGTCGGCGAGAAACTCGAGCGACTCATCGAAAAACTCCACGGGCTCAAACAGGCGGTCGCCCAGCCCCATCTCAAAAGCCTTCTTCCCGTTTATCATTCGGTTGTTCTGAAGAGGGTTGCGCACTATCAATTCAAGCGCCTTTTCAGGACCTATAAGCCTTGGCACCAGTTGCGTGCCCCCCCACCCGGGCACGAGACCAAGGAAGCATTCCGGCAAAGCGAGTGCTGTGACTCCAGTCGATATCGTCCTGTAATCGCAATACAACGCGATTTCAAGCCCGCCTCCCATCGTCGCGCCATTGATCGCTGCAAGTGTTGGAACCCCGAGGTCCATTATCCTTTTAAACGCGGCGTGACCAGCTCTGCCTGTCTCGACCGCTTCCTCCCTCGTTTTGATATCAGGCACCTCCATGAGGTTGGCCCCTACGCAGAAAATGAACTGTTTCCCGGTAAGCATTAAACCTTTTATATCCGGATCGAGATTGTCCATCGCCTCATTAAGAGACGCAAGCGCCCCGGCACCGAACGTGTTCGGCTTCTTGTAATCCGCACCATTGTCCATGGTCATTATGGCAATTTTGCCAGCGCGCGGGTGTTCGAAATAGTTCACCTTGAACCGTGTAATCAACTCTTCCGCCATCCTGCCTCCTTTCAAGATATCCGCCCGAAAGCGGCGTGCTTTCACTTGCCGACATTTTCCCAGATTGTTGCGGCTCCCATACCAAAACCCACACAAAGTGTGGTAATCCCATATTTCGCGTTAGGATTCAATTCGAAAATCTTCGCCAGGTGAGCCACGAGCCTTCCGCCGGATGACGCGAGTGGATGCCCGAAAGCGATGGCACCACCAAGCGCGTTCAACCTCTTGTCATAAATACCGTCCATGTTAAACGCTTCGATATAGGCAAGACACTGAACGGCGAACGCCTCGTTAAGCTCAATAAAATCGAGGTCGTCAAACTGAAGTCCCGTTTTCTCCAGCGCTTTTTTGGTCGCCGGGATAGGTCCGAGCCCCATAACTTCAGGCCGAACGCCCGCATAAGCGTAGCCAACAGCGCGCATCTTCGGTTTTAGCCCGAGTTTTTCGACCATTTTGCCGGAGGCAATAATGCATCCAGTGGCACCGTCGTTCAAACCTGATGAGTTTCCGGCATGAACTCTCCCGCCCTTTCGGAAAGGAAGCCTCAAGCCTTTCATCCCCTCTACAGTAGCGTCAGGGCGTGGCTGCTCGTCTTTGTCGGCGACCTTCCAACCTTCCGCGGTCCAGACCGTCATCGGAATGATGATGTCGTCGAAGTAACCGGCATCTAAAGCCGCTTTAGCCTTGCGCTGGGAATGGACAGCGTATTCATCAGCCATTTCCCTTGTCAGGTGAGGATACATATCATGCAAGTTTTCCGCGGTCATCCCCATGTTTAAAGCGCTCGGATCAACAAGCTTCTCGGCAACGAACCTCGGGTTGGGATCGGCTCCCTGGCCCATCGGATGACGAAACATATGCTCGACACCGCCCGCGATTATGATATCCGCCATCCCGCAAGCGATATCGCTTATCGCATTGTTAATCGCCGTCATCGCACCAGCGCACATCCGGTCAACCGAATAACCTGGCACTGATACAGGCAATCCCGCCAGAATCGCGCTAGCCCGACCGAGGGTAAGACCCTGGTCCCCCCATTGTGTTGTCGCTGCCCAGATATTGTCATCAATCATCCCCGGTTCAATCTCCGGATTACGCTTGAGCAGCGCGCGAATAACTTTCACTACCATGTCATCCGCCCGCGTCATGGCGAAGATACCATCGGGCCGGGATTTGCCGAATGCCGTCCGGCAGGCATCAATCAAATATACATCCTGAATCTCTCTCGCCATATCGACTCCTCCTTGATTTTTTTTTCAGAATCAAACGCTCTTTTTTCTGCCCGCCAAAACGTATTTTCTTTTTTTGGGCTTCGAAAAGAATATCATGAAAAGACATTATTTTTCCATAAAAGAACCGTTCGGAAATTCCCCTGGATACCCTCGTTTTATTGTAGATAGATATAGGCTCACGAGCAGTTTAAGTGAAGGCTTTCTCTACTTTTTATCTCAACCTTGACGCGATCTCAAGCCCGTATCTGCGCGCGTTTTCGAGTTCTACTTCGGCGGTTGGGCCACTCGTCCTCAACACCGCGGCGCTGAACGGCTCCGAAATAGGTTTCAAGCCAAGACCCTCAAGAAGAGAATGGAGCCTTGTTGCCGACTGGGGCTGGCCCTTTTCCCGAAATCTGAGAAGCCCGGTGCCGAAAGCTGCGAATGGCTTTCCGCTCATTTTCCCGGAAATCTCGTGCGCTATAAAACGTCTTATAGGCCGCGAGGCATT
>JACVIW010000235.1 GCA_015711695.1 Candidatus Geohydrothermomicrobium daggyaiense | reverse complement strand
ATAACAGGCAAGGAACCCAGGTTCTACAAAGCGCGTATGCGCCCCGTGCCTTCGAAAAGAGGGCCGCTTGGATATCTTCTGACGCTTCACGACATAACCGAGCACAAGTTCGCGCTCGAGGAACTAAAAAGGATTAATGCCGAACTTGATATGTACGCGCATACAGTTTCACACGACTTAAAAAGCCCGCTCACCGCAGTTTCTCTCGCCAATGAAACAATAGTGAAAATCCTGAAGTCGAATAGAGCCCATGAGGAAATGGAGAACATTGAAAATCTGTCTTCGGTGATGGACAGCAACATCAAAAGGGCTGTTTCGCTGATTGACAACATCCTCGAACTTGCTGAGGCAGGACAGAAGCCCAAAGACGTCGACATAGTCGATGTAGGCGAACTCGTGAAGAAAATCCTGGAGGAAAAAGCTAAAGAAATAGAGGCGCGCAGAATAAGAATTGAAGCTGGGGAGCTGGACATCATAATCGCAAACAAAACCCAAATTTACCAGCTCTTCGCAAATATCATATCCAACGCGATAAAACATAACGATAGTCCGGAGCCGGTAATACGGATCAGCCTCCTTGAGTCCGTCGAGAATTTTCACCGGTACCTCGTAAAGGATAACGGTTCCGGAATTCCCGATGACGCCCTCGATAACATATTTATGCCCTTCTACAAAACGGGCAAGTCCGGAGAAACCGGCATAGGACTTGCCACAGCCCTGAGGATCGCGCGGATATATGCAGGCTCAATACGCGCCTACAACGATAACGGCGCGTGCTTTGAGATAACTCTCTATGATTACCCGTTGGTCGGAAAATCGGACTAACGCGAGATCCACACGCCGCCATGATATACCCGCAGCCATCCTGCAGTCATATTTTCACAATAAAAAGCTAATGATTGTCAGTTTGGGCATAGCTACCAGACCCTGCAATGCTTCACAATAGAGATCCTGTCATGTTTTCCGAAATATAGTACCCTGTTCATTTTTATTTTAAGAAACCTCCCTGCGCCTACCCATTAAACAGTCTCTCGGATAGGAAAGATTATTCAATCTTTGTTGTCTTGATCCAAGCCACATTACAAAGCAAACATGGATAAGACTCGCTGAAAATTTTACAGTCTAAATTCTCCTCGTGTTCGCACACCCATGTCATCAATAAATCTGCAAGAATTCACTAACCCTTCTATACAACACGGTTATACACGTTGTTAACAGGGTCAGAATTGGCTCGTGGTCGGCGCCAGACACCAGAGAATCAAATCCGGAGAGTTCTTCAGCGCCAGAATAATCCTTCTTGTGAAACCTGTTTGAGCAGCGCCTGTCCAGGCCAACATCAAAGGTTTTAATTTCAGCAGTCGATTCCCTCATCTAAAATGCCCGGAACCTCTCAACATGACCTATCGCGTGAATTTCCACCTGATGTACAATTGATTAAACGACACATCTGAACACAAATGAATACGACCAGAAACATGATTGGAGCGCGAGATGATCCTAGGGAGGACCAACGTGGAAGTGTATGAAAAGTTAAGGAAGCATCTTGACAAGCATGCCGCCGGCGCGCCTGAAAGCCCCGAGATTATGGAAATCCTTTCAACGCTTTTCACTCCTGAAGAAGCGAGTATAGCCGTAGTTACTCCGTTTCGCCCAACGACGGCCAAGGAAATCGCCGCAAGAGCAGGCGTCACTGAAGAGGAAGCGAAGACTCACCTCGAAAGTATGGCGAATAAGGGTCTGGTTTACGCGAGAGAAAAAGACGGTGAATGGGGCTACGCCCTTCTTCCTATAATGCCAGGTATCTTCGAATTTCCGTACATGAAAGGAATAAAGGACGAGAAACTCGACGAACTCTCAAAGCTATGGGAAGACTATCTGATCCAACACGCGAAAGAGATGGGGAAAATCGGCACGCCGTTCGCGAGGGTCATACCAATAGGCGAAGCTGTGGAAAGTGAGCCGTCGATACTAACCTATGAAAAGGTTTATGAACTTATCGAAAAAGCGCGCCTCGTAGGTCTGGCTCACTGCGCCTGCAGGACCGCCTTCTCACACTGCGACAGACCTCGCGAAGCATGTATGGTATTCGACGACACCTGTCGCTATCTTGTTCAGCGGGGGTTTGCCCGATACCTAACCAAAGACGAGATGAAGGAAAAATTAAAGGAGTTCGATAGAATCGGACTCGTACACACCGTGAACAACAGCCAGGACAAACTTCAGTTCATATGCAACTGCTGCGCGTGTTGCTGCGGTTTTCTCCGCGGCGTGAAAGAATTTCGGATTCCAAACTTCTTGGCAAGCAGCGGTTTTATCGCAAGAATAGATGAAGAACTTTGCTCAGGCTGTGAAATCTGTGTCGAGCGATGTCAGATGGATGCCATCTCCATTGTTGATGGAATCGCGGTCGTAAATGAGGAACGCTGCATCGGATGCGGGTTGTGCGTAACCGGATGTGACACTGAAGCGGCCTCACTCATTCGCTCAAACGAAAGACCCGATGTCCCGGAGACAACAAGAGAAATGGGCGCGAGAATATTGCAGGCGCGGGGCAAACTACAGGAATTTCTTGAAGCAAATAAATAGCCACACAAACGGAAAATCCAACAGTGGATTGAGATTATCAAGTAGGAACCGGCAGTGCTCTCAAATGCAAATCTCCCGGGAAGTCAGTGATTCAAACATGAAGCAACACGCTTAAGAGTGATAAAAACCTCCCCCGCACACGATGGTTCACCGCCTGGGCAGTATATCCTCTTCGCTCCCGTAAGCAAGCGCCCCGCATATTCACACCCAGCTCAATACTTCTCTATTACAGTCATGCCCCCCATGTAAGGTCTTAAAACAGGGGGAATAACTACACGCATGTCATCCAGCTGGAAATTTTCAAGTATCGCCGCAAAAGTCCTTCCAATGGCAAGCCCGGAGCCGTTCAGGGTATGAACGAACCTTGGTTTTCCCCCGTCCTCAGGGCGAAACCTGATATTCGCCCTTCTTGCTTGAAAGTCTGTAAAGCACGAGCAGGATGATATTTCTTTGAACTCCCCAGCGCCGGGGAGCCAGACCTCCAGGTCGTAAGTCTTCGCTGCGGAGAATCCGAGATCACCCGTGGAGAGAACCACAACGCGGTAGTGCAGTCCCAGCTTTTGGAGAATCTCTTCAGCGTCCCTTGTGAGTGATTCGAGTTCATCAAACGAATTATCGGGGTGAGCAAACTTTACAAGCTCAACTTTGTTGAACTGATGTTGCCTTATAATCCCTCTGACATCCCTGCCGTACGATCCTGCTTCCCTCCTGAAACACGGTGTATAAGCGGTGTATTTTATCGGAAGTTCCGATTCTTTCAGAATCTCGTCCCTGTGAATGTTTGTCACGGGCACTTCAGCGGTTGGCGCGAGAAGCAAATCATCGCTACAGACATACATGTCCTCCTCAAATTTGGGCAGTTGACCTGTGCCGATGAACGAATCCCTGTTCGCGAGTATGGGGGGGAATACTTCGGTATAACCGTGCTCCCGTGTGTGCAGATCCAGCATGAAGTTGATGAGCGCCCTTTCAAGCAGCGCACCCGCGCCCCTCAAAAGCGTAAACCTGGAACTAGCTATTTTCGCCCCGGCCTTAAAATCTAAAATTCCCAGGGCTTCGCCAATTTCCCAGTGGGGTTTTGGCTTGAAAGAAAAAGAAGGTGCTTCCCCCCACCTGCGAACCTCGACGTTTGACCTCTCGTCGGCGCCTACCGGCACCGACTCATGGGGGATGTTAGGAACTTCGAGAAGAAGAAGCCTGAGGGTCTCGTCTATATCACGAACCTTCAGGTCCAATTCCTTTATGCGATCGGAAATTTTCCTCATCTCCGCTATAAGTCCGGAAGCGTCTTCCTTTCTTTTTTTTAGTTCAGCTATCTTATCGCCTGTCTCATTGCGGAGCTGCTTAAGCCGCTCTACCTCAACAAGGACTTTTCGCCTTTCACTGTCGGCTTCGATTATCTCGTCGATTTTGGATATATCGGGACCAAGCCCGCGCTTTTCCATCGCGGATTTGACCATATGAGGATTTTCCCTAATGAGTCTCAAATCAAGCATTTTCTCCCTTTAAAAAAACGACAGTATCAAACGCGCACGAGCCCCAG
>JACVIW010000234.1 GCA_015711695.1 Candidatus Geohydrothermomicrobium daggyaiense | reverse complement strand
AATTCTACTGGAACCGCTATGTGCAGCGTTAACACTTCAGGTGTGATCAGGTTTGCCAATATGGAACTTAAAAGGATGCTTGGTTATTCCAATAGCGAGATTTCTAATAAAATGCCGTTCGAGCAATTAGTTTTCCCAGAAGACAGGTCTATGTTCAGGAAGTTTTTTAGAGGAGTTGTGCAGGGCAAGGTCTCTCCGCCTGAGCACATTGAGTGCAGAGTAGTGTCGAGCTCCGGAGAGGTGATGGATACCCTCGCAACAGCCTCTTATATCGCACGAAGGGAGGAAGCTGTAATTTCTCTGATAGACATAACCCATGAAAAGTCTGTAGAACGGGAAATAGAGAAAACTGCAGAGAGATTGAAGCATTTTCTCGTAATTGCTTCTCACGAGCTCAGGCATCCCGTAACAGTTCTTAAGGCTTATGCGAACACGCTGGCTCAAATGATAAAAACCGCGCCTGTTGAGACTATTGAAGACCTCCTTCGTGATATGGATCAGGCAACCGATCGGCTCACTCGCTATGTTGAAGAACTTATGGAAGTCGCAAGAGTTGAGCAGGGTGGTTTTGTTCTTCACCGCGAGGTTTTTGGCGTGGAAGAATTGATTGAAGAGGTTCTGGATTATGTAGAAGCCAGAGGAAACGGGAACAGAGTCGAAACAAGGATAGAATCTTCTGGAAGTTACATTTTCGCAGACAGGGACAGGATTTTACAGGTTTTGATAATACTTGTGGACAATGCCATCAAGTACTCACCGCCTGCTTCTCTGATAGAAATCGAATCAGAGGGGATAGGACACGAGGTAAGAATTTCAGTTCTCGATAGTGGACCCGGTATCGATGAAGAACACAGAGAAAAGGTCTTCGAGAGGTTTTACCAGGTGGAAGACGCGATGCATCATTCGAAACCTGGGCTGGGAATGGGTTTATATCTTGCTAAAGAAATAATCAAGGCTCACGGTGGGGAGATATGGTGTGATGGAAGGGAGAGCGGGGGCGCCGTATTTCGTTTTACTTTACCCAGTGCCGATTTCGATGATTAAAATTACAGCAACCCACTTCCCCCTTTTCGCTTCATTTTGTCGATGATATCCTTTGAATATGCGAAAGTTCATCTGTGTTTCTGTGATCTTAATATACGGGGTTTTTCTTTTTTTTCTTGCAGGTTGCGCTGGAAAAAGCTCCTCTGAGTCTGAAGAGGTGAAACTGGTCTCTCTTGAGCCTTTTTTTTCGTTGAAAAAAACGGCTAACAGGGCTGTAACTATTGTGGCGGCGGGAGACGTCAACTTTGGAGATGGCGTGACACCTATTCTCTCGCAGATGGGGATTTTCTGGCCATGGGAAGACGTTAACGAAACGTTTTCTTCCGCTGATATTGCTTTTGTAAATCTGGAATGCGCCGTTTCTTCTAAAGGTTATCCTGTTGCGGGAAAAGAATTTACCTTCAGGGGACCGGTGGATTCTGTCAAAGGGCTTAAGAAAGCAGGAGTTGATGTAGTTTCTCTCGCCAACAATCATTCAAAGGACTATGGAAAAGAAGCTCTGGTGGACACCATGGCTAACCTCGCTGCAAACCAGATTGCCTGGTGTGGCGCAGGTAACGATTTAAATGAAGCTTACTATCCCGCCGTTCTCGATATAAGAGGTAATAGCGTGGCTTTCCTCGCTTTCACGTCTATTGTGCCTGCTGGTTGGACGGCGACTGAAAAAGAACCAGGGTGCGCGATTCCATGGAACAGGAAAAAAGTTCTGGAAGCTATCCAAAGAGCGAAAAAAAATCATGATTTCGTGGTTGTTTCTTATCACTGGGGCGTGGAGCTTGCCACTTCGCCAAATGGCGAGCAGGTGTCGCTGGCAAAACTCTCTATAGATAGCGGTGCTGATCTGGTGCTCGGTCATCATCCCCATGTAGCCCAAGGCTTGCAATTATATAAAAACAGACTCATCGCATACAGCCTTGGAAACTTTATTTTCTCCCCTCCTCGTGAGATTTCTTCAAAAACTCTGCTACTTTCGGTTCTTCTTGATGAAAAAGGAGTTGTCCAGGCGAAAATCACGCCTGTAAGAATAAGATCTTGCAAGCCGATTGTAATGCGTGGAGATGAGGCGGTGACCTGGCTGAGTGTGTTGAAGGACTACTCCGCCCCACTGGGAACTGATTTGAAGATTTCTGGCGCATACGGTTACATCGATGCCCGCGCCGCTAATGTTTCTCAATCGCGATAAAGTTCGGAATATTTCGTTTTTCTGAAACGCTACTAGCTCCCGCTGAAACTATAGTCACCCGGATTTGAAAGAGTCTCATGAGCGTGGTTAACATATTTTCGGGAAGTTCATTCCGGTAAATTGCTATGCCAATGTCTAAGGGATAAGAGATTTGACATTTGCGCTGAAGAAGATGAGTGGATTTCAACCCGAATGCTTGCTGGAGGAAAAAGCTATAGCTTTGATCTCTAAACATAAGATGCTTCTTACTGGCGACAGGGTTGTGGTTGGTGTTTCAGGTGGCGCTGACTCCGTGGCACTTTTATTGTTCTTGAGCAAGATATCGGACCCATTCAAATTGAAGTTAAGTGTTTTTCATCTGGATCATATGATGAGGGGAGAGGAGTCTGCACGTGACGCCGCCTTTGTCATAGAAATCGCGTCCCGGCTTGGAATTCCGGCAGAAATTGAACAAGCCGACGTTAAATCACTGGTTGAGAAAAGCGGGCTTTCACCCCAGGATGCGGCAAGGCGCGTTAGAATGGAAAGGCTGGAAGCATTCGCAGACCGCTTGAGCGCGGACCGCATAGCGCTGGGGCACACCGCTGATGACCAGGTTGAAACTTTCTTAATGAGAATCGTACAGGGAGCGGGACTATCTGGCCTGAGGGGAATACCGCCTGTGAGAGACAGGATTATAAGACCCTTATTGAATGTTTGGAGAGCCGAAATAGAAACGTATGTTTCCGCATGCGGTTTCGATTTCAGAACCGATTCAAGCAATCTCAAGACTGTTTATCTAAGGAACAGGGTTAGATTGAAAATCCTTCCAGTTTTTGAGAAAGAGTTCGGGAAGAGTGTAAAAGAGACGTTGTTGCGAATTGTTGAGTCCCTTTCTGTTGATGCAGATTACATGTCAGCGCAGGTGCTCAAGGTTTTTGATGAGATAGCGTTTGCTGGCGACAAAAAAGTAATTGTGAAAATCGAGCCCCTGCGAAACCTGCACGAGGCACTTAGAAGAGGGGTTCTTCGCGAGGCCTGGCGCAGACTCGATCCAGCAAAGCAAAACCTGAGCTGGCGTCACACACTTGATATCGAGGAGAAAGTGCTTTTTGGTGATAAAGGGGCTGCGCTCGACCTACCGGGTGGTATAGTTGTTGAGCGCGACAGCACCTCTATTGTGTTCAGGATCGCAGAAGAAGAAAGCACGTCCGCTCAAGACAGATATGAAGGAAGTCTTTCTGTTCTTCTTTCAATTCCCGGAAAAGTTTATCTTCCCTGGTGTGGGGATTTCATAGAAGCCGGTATCGTCCCTATACAGGAATGCGATTTCACCAGTGATCCACTGGTGGAGTTCGTGAGTGCACAGAAAGTTAAGGGTCCGCTTATTGTCAGGACCCCAATCGCGGGCGATAGATTTCAACCGCTCGGAATGGATAGCTTGAAGAAGGTTTCGGATTTTTTCACGGATTTAAAGGTTCCTGTTGAACGGAGATGGGGATGTCCAGTTGTCCTCCACGAAAAGAGTATCGTATGGGTCGCGGGGTACAGAATTGATGAAAGATTCAAAGTTGACAGAGAACACGAGGATAAGGCAATCAGATTAAGATTGATTAAAGGAGCATCTTCTGTTGAGGAAGATTGAGGATACTTGCACCAGAGCGGCGAATTCTTTCGCATCAGACTGCCCGTGATTTAATATCGGCTGCATATTTCGGCAGCTCGGATTTTCAAGTGTTACCGGCCGGAAGGCTTCTTTAATGTAAGTTTTGCAGGCGGGAGGGGAAAGTGGAACCAGGACTCCATAAGGTAATTCTCAGCGAGGAGGAAATAAAAAAAGGCGTATCGAGGCTTGCAAAGGAGATTTCCAGGGACTATGAGGGAAAGGAGATTCTGCTTGTCGGTATATTGAAGGGTGCCTTTATTTTCCTCGCTGATCTCGCGCGGCTCGTCACTGTTCCTGTCCAGTTAGATTTC
>JACVIW010000233.1 GCA_015711695.1 Candidatus Geohydrothermomicrobium daggyaiense | reverse complement strand
AAAAAGGATATGACGGTGTTATCCATCTATATCCACTTACATGCATGCCCGAGAATATATCCAGGACAATTATCCCCGCTCTTGAGCGCAAGTATGAAATCCCCGTTTTGAATCTCTGTCTTGATGAACACTCATCACCTGCAGGGGTCATGACAAGGATTGAGGCTTTCCTGGACCTCCTCACAAGAAAGCGCTTAAAGAAGCCATTATACCGATAAAACGCTGGGGCAAAACCCGCGCATTGCAAGCGCTTTCCCTAAGAGCTTTTTCTTCCTTATTCTTGCCGTTTTTCTCTCATCCTTGAAATCAAACCGAGTGCTCTCTCGGCACCTGAGCGCACGAGCGCATTCGGGTCGTCGAGCGCCTGCTTCAAAGCGTTTATGCTTCTGGAATCACCGATCATCCCCAAAGCAATCGCGGCAGCCGCTCTCACTTCCGGGGGTTTACCCTTTTTCAATAATCCGCTTCTCCCTAGCACCTCCATAAGATGCGGTACGTACGCAGGATCTCCAAGATCGCCCAGAGCGAGGCACGCGGCTTCAGATAGTCCCTCTTCCCCAGGTTTACTCTTTTTACTCGATTTCTCGATAATATCCAGCAACAAAGGCGCCACTGATCCGTCGCGAAAGGAACCGAGCATCCTTACAGCAGTCCTTCTGACCACGGGACTTGGATCGTTTAGCGCCCCCATGACGAATTCAAGGCATTCATGCGCCCCGATCCTGGCAAGACTGCGTATGACTTCGCGTCTGACCCTTTCATCCGGATGCTTTGCCATGTCGTATATATGTTCTATTACATCTCTGCTTCGCAATTCACCGAGCACCCGCAGGATATTGCGGCAAACATACCATGGGTTTGGCTTCTTCATCTCAGATGCAAGAGCTTCCAAACCCGCAGAGCCAGAAGCGACAATAGCTTCGAAAACCAAATCATCCCTATCTATGGTGCTCAGGCTTTTTACGATTTCAACAAGGGGAGAAAGAAACCCTGCGCCAAGTCGTGAAAGAACATTGACCGCGAACAACACCCTCTCTTGTTTTCCCGCCGCCAAAAACACAGCAGGATCGAGCGGGCTGCCTGGTCCGATCAAACTTTGAAGAACATCGCTGGCATGTTTCCTTAACTCCAAACCTTTGCCACTCTCAGGAGATGTCACTGACGCCAGGATTTCGATTACCTCGACCAATTCCTCAATTTTTTCCGTCTTGATATAGATTTCTGCGATGAGTCCGAGAATATCAACTTCATGAACAAACGTCTGATAATCATTCTCCCGGACAACAGCAGCCTTAAGCGCAGGAAAAACAATGGAAACGGCTTGTGTCGAGTATTTGGGATCGAGATGGCTTAATGTTTCCCAGATCAAATACGCGGCATATCTCCGAACCTTTTCAGATTCAGCCTGAATACTGTCCAAAAGCCTTAGCAACATGCCGGAGGAAAGGTCTTCCTCTTCCATCTCATAAAGCTTTTTTATTTGAAGCGAAACAACTTCATCGACTTCAAAGCCGAGATCCGGAACATCTTCCTCTTCCAGCGGCCCCCCGAGTAACTGATAAGCGGAAAAGACCCTCTTACCCGTGGACAGGTCACGTTCCTCAACAATCTGTGCTTCGTCAAGCTTTCGGTCTATCAATTCGGAAACAATTTCTTCGCGCTTTCCGCTCTTCGCCTCGAGAAGAATGGAGTTCATCCCCATGAGCTTTTCCTTTACCCACTCTCTGTCAAAGCTGCCCATATCCTTTTTCATCTCGAGGTAATCAGCAACTAGAGAATCCACAAGATCTAGCAACTGCTGGTCAGAAAGCATTTCGATTACGTTTTTCCTCATCTTGCCCACATCCACACCGGAGATTTCACCGCTGGAAAGCACGGAGGACATCTCAACAGGAGTCATGCTGGCAACAATTGCCGCTAACTGGTTAGTGAGCAATTCTTTTATGTTCTCACCGCTAGCTTCCTCCGCCATGGACACAAGACGCGCAAGTCCCTCCTCCGCAAGCTTGCTCCTGGCGAGAATCCCCTGATCGCCTTCCTGCGATATGAAACTTGAAAGAATGCTACCAACCCTGTCAGTGTCTAAAAGCGCTTCGCCGAGTTTTTGCTCATCAATTTGCGTGATTTTTATCCTGCCCATCAGATACTGCACCAGAAGTTCATCTTTAAGAGCATCAAGTGGCGTTGGCTTTCGCCAACTTTCCAAACCCTCCGCAGAAATTTCCGCCCCTGGTTCAACAGCAACATAAACGCGCCTGTTAACCGACACGTTCTTAACGTTTCGCCTTCTAAGCTCCCCGTCAACGTCTTCCCTGATTTCAGGCCTGACCATCATTTCACCAATGACTTCAAGCGCCACCCTGAGTTCATCTGCCGTCACGCCTCTTTTAAACTCTAAAGTCGATATGCCCCTCTCGTTCATCCAGTCAATAAATGATCTTATTGGAGCCCTCTGCTGATCTAGTTCCTCGAGCTGCACGCCATTTATGAGAAGCCTGCCTTCTATAAAACTAACGCTCAGCGACTTAACCTCACTTAATATTTTTTCAAGCGTATCTTTCGCCTGTTCCAGAGTATCAACTACCATAGAACTTTTTGGAGGATAAAGACGCATGTTAACTGTAGCGGCATGGATGTTTATCACAAATTGGACAGCAAGGCGGACAAAGTCCTCTGAAAGAGTGTCCTTACCGCCAAATCCAGTTTGTTCTGACATCTTTGAGCCCCCTAAGATAACGGGCTTTTCAAGAAACCCGGAATAAATTGCCAGGATTCACCAAAACAACAGCATCTATTAATTTAAAACGGAGGAAAGACATTTTCACCTAATGAACGACCGATGCGTAAAAGCCTCATCATTCGTGACGTCCCAGATTTCACAAGGTCATACGCTTTCTTCATTGCTTCCTTTTCGCCGATAGGTCCCGGACATACCGAGTAAACCCCCACATATTTGTCAAGCGCTCCCCTGTCGTAGTCTCTTATTCTCCCGGTAACCACTACCACCGGAACGCCTGATTTAAGGGCAATGGAAATCACGCCTGCGGGAGCCTTTCCAAAAAGGGTTTGGTAATCAAAAGAACCCTCACCTGTCAGCACAATATCAGCCTCTTTAATGAAGTCCTCCAGGCGACTTATTGAAGCCATGACGTCAAAGCCACTTGCTACCTCAGCGCCGCAGAACGCAATTAACCCGGCGCCAAGCCCACCAGCAGCGCCTGAACCGGGCACCTCGCGCACATCGATGCCCACTTCATCGTGGATAATTTTCGCCAGATTGGAAATTCCCCTTTCCAATATCTCTACCTGCTCGGGTGAAGCTCCCTTCTGAGGTCCGTAAACCCTTGCCGCTCCGTTATCACCAAGCAGTGGGTTGAAGACGTCGCAGGCAGCGATGAATTTTACCCTCGAAAGTCTTTTATCCCTGTAGGAAAAATCAATTCTTCTTACTCTCTCGAGATATTTTCCGGAAGGGCGTATTTCTCTTCCCTCGGAATCGTAAAAGCGATAACCAAGAGCGCGAGCCATCCCGCACCCTGCGTCAACGGTCGCGCTTCCTCCCAGACCTACTATTATCTGGCCTGCCCCAGCGTCCAGGGCATGCGCTATTAACTCGCCCGTACCGTAAGTATCAGAACTCATAACATCCCTCTCCTCGCTTTCGAGGAGAACAAGCCCGGAAGCCTGAGCCATTTCAATCACCGCGGTGGGGACACGTGACAATCCAACCTTTGTGCCGACCCCAGTTCTCGAATCAATCCCGGAGAAAGAAGGCTCATCAATGAAAAGCCATTTCGCCATGACCCTCATTCCAGGTAATGGACCACTCACCAAAGATTGTCTGGGCGGAACCCCCAAGGCCGCGGAGATAGCGTCTATGGTTCCCTCGCCTCCATCGGCAACTGGAACAGTCTTAACCAAAGCCTGCGGAAACTCTTCCCTGATGCCCGCAGCCATAGCATCGGCTGCTTCGACCGAACTAAGGCTGCCCTTGAATTTGTCCGTGGCAATAACTACGCGCATGTCACAGGCTCCCAACCAAAGCCGGCACGGTGCGTTCTTAAAGACAATTCATATAAATTCATATAATAAGCAAAGCAATAAACCATCGACTAATCCCCGCTCTAATGGAGAATCGAGTATTTCTCCATTGATTATATAATTGCGCCAGCCGTTCGCTCGGAAAAGGGACAAAACTCGTAACTGAAAGACTCA
>JACVIW010000232.1 GCA_015711695.1 Candidatus Geohydrothermomicrobium daggyaiense | reverse complement strand
CAAAATCAATGGTAGGCAAAGTCCTGAGGAGAGTCCTCCTCGAGGAAGAACTCTCCAGAAAAAAAGAACAACGTGCCGATTAGACCGGCTCCAGGTCAGTCCTTTCATGTCATCGCGAGGATCGTCTTAAGAGTTTTGCCTTGTTTTGACGAGGAGCACTTGAAATACGGTTTCGTAATGCCCATTTTGTTCGTTAATTTCATGGAGGATATCCGCTGGGATAAGTGAAAATAACTTAAAGATAGTTACGGTGCCAAATACGCTTTAATGAGGCGTAAATTCTATGCGAGTAGTTTATAGAATCATATTAGTCATCATCGCATGTCTCGCACTCGCAGCAGGAGGGTTGTTTGTCTGGTTTTACACCGGTATAGGCCTTCCTAAACTATCCGCTCTGAAAGAATACCGCGCCGCGCAAAACACCAAGATTTTTTCCGCAAACGGACGCCTGCTAACTGAACTGCACGGGGAAGAAAACAGGGAGATCATCTCAATTGAGCAAATCCCGAAAGCTATGCGCGATGCCGTGATCGCCATCGAGGACAGCGATTTCTATCACCACAGCGGTATCAACTGGAAAGCAGTCATTCGCGCGCTCTGGGCAAATATTATAAAAGGGAGCGTTGTCCAGGGAGGAAGCACGATACCTCAGCAGTACGTGAAAAACGCTTATGTGGGGACAAAAAGAACGCTTTTCAGAAAGATTCAGGAAGCACATCTTGCGTATCAGCTTTCAAAAAAATACTCAAAAAACAAAATTCTAGAACTATATCTCAACGACATTTATTTCGGACAGGGATGCTACGGCATATACACAGCTGCCAGAAAATACTTTAACAAAGACCCACGGGATTTGGGCTTAAGTGAATGCGCAATGTTAGCGGGGCTCATCAACTCCCCAAGTTATTATGACCCTTACCAGCGACCTCAGGCTGTGATTGAGCGAAGAAATCATGTCCTGAAAAGAATGCACCGTCTTGGTTATATCTCAGCCCGGGAACTTCAATCCGCCCAGAACGAGCCACTTAACGTGTCTCAAGTCGTTTCCACTTACACCCCACCTCCGGCTCCGTATTTCTGCGACTACATCACAAAACTCTTGAGGAGAACTTACGGAGATCAAAAAGTTTATAGAGGCGGGCTGAGAGTTTATACCACCATAGACCTGAATATACAAGAGATAGCGGAGCGAACTCTCCTCAAGTACCTCAAACCTGAAAGCGGCCCAGACGCCGCCATAGTCGCAATAGACCCTCGCACAGGCTACATAAAAGCGATGGTTGGAGGTAAGAACTATTATAAAAGCCAGTTCAACGTAGCAGCAGAAGGGGGGCGTCAAGCGGGCTCAGCCTTCAAAGTCTTTGTCCTGACACGCGCTATGGCAGATGGAATTTCTCCCGAAACTACCTATGACGCAAGTTCGCCAAAAATAATTCGTCTTCCAGATGGCGGCAAGTGGGTGGTACGAAACTATGACGGTCACGGAAGTGGAAGCATGACGATAAGGACCGCAACCATTCGGTCGGTTAACGTGGTCTTTGCCCAGCTTATCATGGACGTTGGGCCGTCCAGAGTTGCTGATCTGGCAATGAAAATGGGAATATTGCGCGAGGTCGAAAGCAATCCTGCGATAGCGCTCGGGGGTCTAAAGAACGGAGTCACCCCGCTGGACATGGCTTCCGCGTATTCTACCCTTGCAAACAACGGGGTACACGCTATACCGAGGTCTATTTACAAGGTCACCGACGCAGATGGTAACGTCATCGACGAATACCAGCCGGAAACAAGCACAATTATAGACACAAAAGTGGCGGCAAGGGTTAATCAGATTCTCAAGCAGGTTGTGTCGAGCGGAACAGGAAGGGGAGCTCAAATCGGAAGACCTCAAGCGGGAAAAACTGGAACAACCGAAGACCATGCGGATGCTTGGTTCGTCGGCTATACGCCCGACTTAGTCGCTGCGGTTTGGGTAGGTTATCCGCAAGGCAGAATACCGATGCCTGGAATGTGCGGCGGTGACCTTCCGGCTACTTTATGGCGTGTTTTCGTGAGTCAGGCACTCAAAGATGTACCCCCAACCGATTTCCCCCTTCCATCTGAAGAGGTCGCAACATCGAGCCCACAGGAAACGGAAAATGAGACCATCACGGTAAGAATCTGTGAAGATTCCGGGCTTCTTGCGACGCCGTACTGTCCGAAAACAAGGAGCAAAGAGTTCAAAAGAGGTGAGGAACCGACGACTTTCTGCCATATCCATACCGGAGTCGCTGAGACAAAAGTGCCTGACGTTGTGGGAATGACTGAAGCCCAGGCGAGAGTCGCGCTTTCGCAGGCGGGATATACTACCCTTGTTGTAAAGAAACCAAGCCAGTCCGTGCCGGCAGGCCTAGTTATGTCGCAAACGCCTTCCGCAGGAACCAGGTACACCCCTGGAAATCCAGTCACAATCATTGTCTCTTCAGGCACAATCGAAGTCGTGGTCCCTAACGTAGTGGGACTAACGGAAGCTGCCGCAAAAGCAAAAATTACTGTCAAAGGACTTAAGCCGAGCATTTCTTATGTATCAGGATCTCCAGCTGGATTTGTGCTTAGTCAGAGTCCAGGAGCCGGCACGGTAGTCGGTATAGGGACAACTGTGGAACTCCTTGTTGCTCGCTGAGGGGACAAAAATCAAAGCAACGGGCTATAGTTTGATATCACAAACATACAAAATTAAAGTTTCGGAGACAAACAATTCCAAATGCTTTGAGTAAGAGGGCTTTTTTGTTCTCCTTGTGAAATAGCTCCGTTTGCAACAGAAAATTTAAGCCGACCCTGGATCTATCCTTTTTTCTTTACACGGGATACTCTTATGTGCCCGGAAAAAGCTAGGCAGGTGATTCCCTTCTTCTCAAGCCCATCGAGAAAAAGATTCAAACCCAGACTGTCGGAAGCTATATGTCCGGCAATGACTACGTTTATATGCTGCTTCTCTGCTTCTTTCCTTAGCTTATCTCCCATATGCATAGCTACAATGGTGCCCACACCCGCCGCGGCGAGTTTCTCGAGCGCCTCAACAGGCCCTTCTGTGCCACCAGTCATGTCCACGAAGACCTTTCCCGCCCTGTTTTTTTTGTCTCCTACGAATACTGTGGGACCCACGCCCAGAGAAGCCGAAGAAGCGTATTCATCTATCTCAAGTAATATGTCCACCACATCTCCAACAAGTCTGGGCTTTTTCCGCGCAAAGAGACGTGTAAGAAAATCCGTCACAAGGTTATCGGCTGGTGTGTGAACACACATGAAAGGGATGTCGAGTAACTGGGCAGTTTGCACATGTCGCATATGATTTTGAGGAAGGAAAGCTCTCCATATTTCAGCCATTCTCTCTGAAATAAGCGCGTCACCAATATTTATAGGCACACCGAAACGCGCCCACACGTCTGCCTGTAGTTTCATCACCTCAGAAAGCGCGGCAAGGGCTTTCCCTTCTGGATGATGCGCTATGCACAGGTCAATGTTATTTCCTTCTTGTCTCATGCGGTCCACGAGAATCAATTCTGAAGCTTCCACGTCTATTCCCACGATAACAGTTCTCACATCAAGATCGGGATTACCGTACAGTATTCTCGTGTCCGAGAAAGGGTTTTTTAGTTTCTCCATGTCAAAAAAACGTTTTTCTGAATTCTTCAGCGAATCGTATTCTTTCTTCGATTCCTCAAGCACCTGTTTGACTCCCTCTATTCCCCTAGGGTCTTTCTCCATGCCCACTTTAACAGCGAATTCATATATCTCTCTGAGTTTCATGCTCCATTCCCCTTTCCGCATCCGCTATGTTTCGAATCCGGTATGTTTCGATAATTAAGCGGTGAATTAAAAATCTCTCGCTTAATGAACGCAGCGCAAGACTTATCCCGCGCTCTTACATACGATTTCAAACGCGGAAAAGTTCGTCTTGCTCCAGGGAAATCTTCCCACCAGAAAAAATGTTTTTAATACGCCTTTCTATTTCCTCCAGGTCCAGTCCACATTCCTCTTTGATCGATCTGCGCAGCATCGGTCCTACCCGCTGTATGTCATCGAGAATTCTCTCGAGCATTTCCAGAGCCATCTCCCCCTCGAACTGCCCCGGTCCGGATCGTGTCATGTCTTTCAGCATGGTCTCTTCGGTCCTGCTCGCAACGACAGGCTCGCTCAAGCCTTCAACGTAAACATAAGTGCGGCGCGCTGGTCCCCT
>JACVIW010000231.1 GCA_015711695.1 Candidatus Geohydrothermomicrobium daggyaiense | reverse complement strand
CCCCTGGTGCTCACTCACCTCGTAAGTGTCGCCACCTATATGCGGCGTGGCAATAACATTATCAAGTCTGATCAGTGGATGCTCGCTACCTGGAGGCTCAACTGAAAAAACATCAACAGCGGCACCGGCAATCGCACAGTTTTTCAGCGCTGAAATAAGGGCTTCTTCATCCAGAATGGATCCCCTAGCGGTATTAATTAAATACGCACTTGACTTCATCATTGAAAGCGCATTCGAATCAATCAAGCCCTTCGTTTCCTCGCTGGCAGGAACGTGAAGGGTGACGAAATCGGACATTAAAAGCACTTCATCGAGTGTGCATTTTTTTGCATCCTCGATTGCCCCGGAATATACATCAACATGAGGGTCGTAAAAAAGAACCCTCGCCCCAAGAGAGCGGGCTCTTCTTGCAACCGCGCGACCGACATTTCCCAGACCGATAATTCCTACCGTTTTCCCCCACAGCTCGTTGCCCCTGAAAGTCTCGTACGCTTCCGCCAGTTTGACCAAATCTCCCTCCTTAACTTCTTCCTTTTTCAAAAAGGAGGTGGCTTGCAATAATTTTCTTGAGAGCATAATCATAAAAGCGATGGTCAAATCCGCCACGGAATCCGCATTACGACCCGGAGTATTCATTACCGCAATACCGTATTCGGTGGCAGCCTCAATATCAACATTGACAGGATTTCCCCTGCAGGAAATTATCACCCGAAGCTCGGGTAACCTTCGCATCGCATCAAAATCAATCACGTCCATTTCCGTGATAAAGACATGATAGCCCGCAAGCGCTTCTGCCAATTTCTCGCCGCCCTGATATACCCTGTGTGTGTCCCACCACGGAGCGTATTCAACCTGCGCAAACTCATTCAGCTTTTCAAGCGCTTTCCTACCCAGAGGAGCCGTAACAAGGACGCGTGGACAGAAGCCCCGCTTTTTATGCCCTCCCGTCGCCTTCCTGGCCCAAGAGGCAAGCATCTCCGTCGCCATGTGCTCTGTTACGCAGACTTCCCGACTATCGCCTGCGCATCGGATATTGTTCCAGGATGCATATATCTTTCGATACACCTTGCTGTCATCGCCGGGCTGTATAGAACTCATCGTGCTCGCAAGAACGCCGCACACTTCAGAATAATCGCCAAAAAATCCGGAACCCACGCCCGCGCACGCGCACGCACCAAGTCCCGAGACCTCTGGCGTTTGGGGAACTTCCACTCTCATACCCGTCACGTCACTTACAATCCGTGTCCATAATTCACTCGAAGCCATGCCTCCTGCTACTTTTAGAACCTCGGGCTTCAAATTTGTCACCTTAATGATCTGGTCAAGATTGGTCTTTAGCGAAAACACAATGCCTTCAGCGACAGCGCGGCAGATATGTTGTCTTCCCTTTCTTCCGGAGGGCGTCGCCATATGAGAGAGAGTTATGTCGCCAAAAGAAATATTAAGAGAGCGCGCGTCAAACTGACAGGTTCCGATCGTTGAAAGAACTCCGCCCGCGCCAGGACAGGATTTTCCCGCCTCGTAAAGCAAAGCCGCTACCGGATTCTCATACTCAGGAAAAAGAATTCTTGAGAACCATTCCAGCGCCGTTCCCGCGGCGAGCCCGTTGCTTTCAATAACGAACAGTCCTGGAACGGTATGCAATCCGCTCCATAGCCTTGCCTCCTCGTCAAGAATCAATCTGGAGGTCACCTGCTGAACTGGCATGGTTGTTCCCGCGACTGCACAAATATCACCGTTAGATATCGCGCACGCTCCAAGAAGAGCGCACTGGGTATCGGCACCTGAGGTCACCACAGGAATGTTTTTCCCGAGTCTCACAAACTCCGCTAAATCGTCTTTTACAAAGCCGACCACATAACCGGATGGAACCACTTCCGGAAAGAGATTCCTATTTACACCCGTTATCTCGATCAGCTCATCGGACCAGTTTCTCTTTTTAAGGTCAAACAGCAAAGTCTCACCCGATTGCGTCGCGTCCCCGATGATCTTACCCGTGAGCATGTAGCATACCCAATCCGTGAGAGTCATCACCACTCTTGCCTGCTGTAAAACCTCAGGTTGATTCGCTGAAAGCCATTTCAACCTGGGGGCTGTGAATACCGGCGAAGGGTAATGACCGGATATCCGGTGAAAAAGCGTTCCATTCTCTGAAGCAAGATTGGAGCTCTCCACCACGGCCCTTGCATCCAGGTTTGGAACAGCAAATATCGCTTTAAACTCTGAATCGAGAATCACAGTGGTATTTCTCATTCCGGTTACGCCTATTGCTTTAACATCTCTTCCTCCCAGAGATTTTTTGCAAACAAGCTCTTTTAACGCCTTCAGGATAGAGTCGAAAATGGCATCCAGATCAAGGTCATAACCAAGACCAGGCGCTATTTCCGACGGAGTATGCGACCACCGCCTCATCGCGAAGGCGACATCTTTCGAGAAAGGATCCCAGTATACACATCGCCCGGAGCCGCCGCCTATGTCAAGACCGATAAGACAACCACTTTCCATCATTAGCCCCTCGCTTTTTCCCAGAATTCATGCCGAATAATAAAAACATTCGCTAAAACATTTCATGTGAAAAGGATTTTACAACAGCAAATTTGTTATTTCCCTCTAACTACTCGAGCAGTAGGAAAATGGCAGTAAAACGGGTTTCCATGGCATTTAAGTCTGGCAGCGGTTTTTACAGGCAGAAAACAATAAAAGTTTTTCAGAAGTCAAGGATCATCCCGCTCTGTCCCGGTATGTAGCGCTCGCCAAATTCCTGAATCAGGACTCCGCACAGCCTGATGCCAGTGCAGTGTGTGAGTACAAGTTTCTCAGCATCAACCTCTTTTAAAAGGTGCAGGGCTGATTGTATATGTGCTGGATCGGTAAGACCAAGGTGAGTTCCGCCTATTACCGCCTTTATCTTTCCAAACCTTTTCTGAACATGCTTTACGGTGTTCGCTATACCGGCGTGGGCGCAGCCAGTCACCAAGATAACGCCTTCATTTGTCCTGACGACAAGCGCCTGGTCATCCCTGAAATCATCCGGCTCGAGTTCCCCATCTCTTTCCACGTACAGGTTCGGTTCAATAAATGTATATTCGTCAATCCTTTCTATCTCTCCGGTTAGATAGATATCACCCAGAATTTCCCTCTGCTCATGTCCGAGCACGAGTCCGTCACTTAAGGACCAAACAGCTTTCTCGCTGTAGGGTATACCGATATATCTTTTCACTCCACCTGCCATAAAAAACCTTGGAAGAAAAATATCAGGATGCCCATATACCTTTTTACCGCCAGCCACAGAAAGAACCGGTAACAAGCCTGCGGTGTGGTCATAATGACCGTGTGATAGCGCGATACACTCAAGCTGCCTCAAATCCACTCCGAGCAATCTCGCGTTTCTGACAGCGATATCTGATTGCCCGCAATCAAAAAGGACAGAGCCCCCGGGAGTTTGGACTATTATGGAAAGACCGTGCTCACCAAGAAACTCCGGCGCGGCCGCAACATTGTCGGAGAGAATAATCACGCGGATACCCATCCGAAACTACTTTCCTCAGTAAATCAACCTTTACGGAATATCTCGGTATAAAGCTCTTTGATCTCCCTTATAACACGAATCACGTCAATAGTCACCTGCGCTACCCTGGATATTATTGAAGACCAGGACCTCTTATTTGATTCTCCAGAAGAGCTCTCAAGAATTTCAACATCCCCGGACTTTTCATCCGTGTGTTTTGATCCGACGCGCCCTGCTCTATTTCTCATCTTGACCCGACCCTTTTCCAATTTCCTCCAGGAAAAGAACTTCTCTTCTTTTCTGACAGTGCGCCAATTGTGCTGATTATACCTTGACCCTCAGCTTCGTGTTCCTATTGTTATTCGCGCTCCTCTTCCTCTTCCATGAAGAAGTCTTCAGCGCTTTCAAAATCATCCCAGCCACATCCGCACCTCCACCCGCGGGCTTCCGCGCTCCTGCGGTGAGCCCTTCTCACCATACGCTTTCCGCACTTCGGGCAAGAATATTCCCACGCACGCTTCCTGGTCCCAAAGGGTTCACTCCATTTATGCCCGCAGCTGAGACACTCGAGAATTCTTTTATCACCAGCAATCACGTGATATCCCCCCTCGATTTCAAGAGCCGTTCCGTTTACCAGGAATGAAGCGACTTTCTTCCTTGCGGATTTAAGTATCCTTTGAAAGGTCTGCCTTGACACTTCCATTCTTTC
>JACVIW010000230.1 GCA_015711695.1 Candidatus Geohydrothermomicrobium daggyaiense | reverse complement strand
AGTATGCCTTGACGATATCCCTAACGTCAGTGAAATCCCTTCTCGCGTTCAGGTTGCCAACATCTATAACCGGCTCTTTCTTTGCCTTTTCTATAAGCGCGATCTGTTTCGAGAAATTGCTCTCAACAAAGACATCACCCCTGCGGGGTCCGGTGTGGTTGAAAGCACGAGTCCTTATGACCTCAAGACCGTAACTCATGTAATACTGGTAGCCCAGTAGGTCCTGCCCCACTTTGCTCACTCCGTAAGGGCTCAAAGGCCTTAAAGGATTTGTCTCCTTAATAGGAAGTTCATCCTCATAAACAAGCCCATATTCCTCACTCGAGCCAGCGATCTGTATTCTTGATTCAAGTTTCAAAGACCTCATTGCCTCGAAAATGTTAATCTGTCCCACCATATTGGTCACCACCGTCTCAACGGGTGCTTTCCAAGATGTGGGAACAAAACTCTGAGCGGCAAGATGAAAGATGTAATCGGGTTTAACCTCCGCGAGGCAGTGACGCACCGCGACGGCGTCCCTCAGGTCGCAATCTATCAGTTCGATATCCCCCGCGATATCCTGAACGTTATCCATACGGCTCCGCCATCTCACCGTGCCAAAAACCTCGACATCCCCGCGTTTAAGACAGTATTCGGCAAGATGGCTCCCAACAAATCCGGTTATACCGGTAATCAGTACTCTCAAAACGCACCTCCATCATTTATTCAAGGGTCGCTGAAAAAGAAAAAACACAGTATCCCGCTTTCTATCCTGTTCTGTAAAACCTTATCTTGCCCGCTTCAATACGAGTTGAGGGCCAGACCCGGATTCCATGCCGGAATTCGTTGTCCTCCTCAGCGACGATATTATCGCCCAACACCGCGACCTCCGCAACATGGACCCTCGGTCCAAGCACCGTGTTTTTTCCGACAATTGCGCTCTCGATGATGCAGTCTTTTCCTATTTTCGCCCTATCAAGAATCACAGAACCTTCTATATTCGCGCCCTCCTCGACGACTACATCATTCCCCAGACAGCACAGACTTCCTACTGAGGCATGAGATGCAATTCTAACACGGTCACCAAGCACGCAGGGTGGGTTTATGCGTGCGGTCTTATCTATTTTCACGCCTTCGCCGCAAAATACCATTTCTGAAATCTCATTTCCCCTTAATGGGATTTCAATTTTTCTCTCCATGATGTCGTGATGCGCTTTTAGGTATTTCGCCGGGGTCCCGAGATCCAGCCAATAGCAGTCCGACGGAAACCCGTACATGGGAACGCCCTGTTTGAGAAGTCGTGGAAAAAGCTCCCGCTCGAAAGAGTAATTTTGACCAGGCGGCACCTGTTTAAAGACCTCCGGGTCTATGACATAAGTGCCAGCGTTTATGAGATTCGTCACCACCTGGTCCCATGAGGGTTTTTCGACAAACTCCTTTATCCTCCCATCGGGTTCGAGCGGAACTAGCCCGTACGCTGTCGGGTCTTCAACCGGAGTGAGCGTAATGGTGACCGTAGCTTTCTTCTCATTGTGGTAAGAAACTAGGGCTGATATATCAAGGTCCGTGAGTATATCACCGTTACATACTATGACAGGATCATCCCCGAGAAATTTCTCGACGTTTTTAACCGCTCCGCATGTCCCTAAAGGCTCTTGCTCGGTTATGTGAATGAGCCTTATACCTAAACGTGATCCGTCCCCGAAGTATTCATCGAAAACGTCAGGAAGATATCCGGTGGATAATATGACTTCGTCAACACCATAATCTTTAAGGTGAAGGAGTTCAAGTTCCAAAAGAGGCACGTTCACGATTGGAAGCATAGGCTTTGGAGTCGTGATAGTAAGAGGTCTTAAACGGGTACCGAATCCCCCAACCAGCATCACCGCCCTCAAAATATCTCACCTCCGCTACAAGTTAAGTCATGTGTCTTGAAATTCATGCCGATCTTCTGGCAATGTGATAACCGCAACCAATAATTATCCCTGCGTTTTTGCTCTTACTCTGTTTCTCCAGAATTCAATCGTATCAAGCAAAGTTTTTTCAAAAGGTATTGCTGGCTCCCAGCCAATTTCCTCCTTTATTAATGAGTTATCACCTATGAAAACAGGGATATCGCTTGGTCTCTGACGCAACGGGTCGGGTTCTACTTTCATATCTACCCGTGCAAATTCGAGCATCATATCCAGAACATCGGATATTTTCCTGCCAGTGCCGGAGCATACGTTGTAAACCGAGCCTCCCTTGGCCAACTCCATCAACATCCTGTAAGCCCTTACCGTATCGCGGACGTCAGTAAAATCCCTCTCCGCCTGAAGATTTCCCACCCTGATGACGGGAGGGATGAGACCCGCTTCAATCTCCGCGATTTGCCTGGCAAAGGATGATATTACGAAATCCTCTGACTGCCCGGGTCCAGCCTGGTTGAATCCCCTGGTTATGATTACCCTCCAGCAGAAAGCCTCTTTGTACATCAGGGCAAGATATTCCTGCGCCACCTTGCTTACCGCATAATGGCTGCAGGGTCTAAGTGGCGCATTTTCCGCAAGGGGCATCTCTTCTGGCGACGCGATCCCGTATTCCTCACTCGAACAAGCGACATGGATGGAAACCTCAAGTCCCTCTTCCCTGATAATCTCGAACAGGTTCAGCTGCCCGTGGACATTCGTTGTATAAGTGGTCCAGGGATCCCGCCACGAAAGAGCCACGGACGGTTGCGCGGCAAGATGAAATACCCAATCGGGACGGAAACTGGAAATCGCTTTTTTGAGGCTTTCTTTGTCCAGAATATCCAGAACAGTGTACTTGAAAGACTCGCAAACGCAAGGCGGATTTTTCTTAAGCCCAATCCCGAGGATCTCCACATCCTCGAGGCTGGAAAAAATTTCCCTCACGAGATGGGAGCCAACAAAACCGTCAGCGCCTGTTATCAAGACCCGCTTCATTTTCTTTTACCCCACCCGTATGCTACACATTACCCACAAGTTCGCTTTTGTATTTGATCCCGGCATGTTCGCTTATCTTGTTCCCCATCTATTGCGCGCTAAATTCGAGCTCAGCCGGTTAAAACCATTAATAGCCGCTACAAGAGCAAACCTCAGGACCAGACCAAGGAAAACAAGAGAGGTCATGATGGGTCTCCACGGACCCGAATAGGTTTTTCTGTAAAAACGGAGCATGCTTCGGTGATGGTGATATGTCATGCGCGTTGTCGCGAGTTTGCTGCTCTGACCAATATGGTGAATAACATCCCCGCGGGGAGTATACCAGACCTCCCATCCCTTCGATCTGAGCCGCCAGCAAAGGTCAACGTCCTCCACGTACATAAAATATTTTTCGTCAAATCCGCCGACCTGTTCAAAAGCTTCCCTTCTAAGTCCCATGAAAGCACCGCTGATCCAGTCAACTTCCCTTTCGGTTGAGTGGTCCCACTCCTTTTTTTTGTATTTCTTTGTCCAGGGGTTCTCCTCACTGAAAAGCCCGATAAACGCATGACCCACAGCCTGCCCAAGTGATGGAAAATCCCTGCATGAAAACTGAAGCGTTCCGTCACTGTTCAAAATCCTGGGCCCAACCGCTCCCGCATCAGGATGGCTCTCAAAGAATTTCAAAACGACTGACGCGGTGTTCCTGGAAAGAACGGTATCCGCATTCATGACAAGTATGTACGGCTCTTCGGTAAGCGAGATACCCTTGTTGCACGCCCTCGCGTACCCCACGTTCTTTTGGTTCCACAGAAGATTCACTTCCGGGAAGTCGGAAAGAACCATCTCAGGACTTCCATCGCACGACCCGTTATCAACCACGAGTATCCCCACGCCACCCTGCACATCCTGCTCGAGAAGGGAAAGCAAACATTCTTTCAGCATATCCCGTGTGTTCTGATTCACCACTACTGCCGCGATTTTTCTCAAGTTGTATCCGCCTTTCTAAAAGCTATGTATTTTTTCCATTCGAGAAGATGCGTTTTGACCCACTGTTTGTAATCAAAAGGAACAAAACGTTGCTCTATTTCGTCAGGTGGAACTATCCTTTTTGATTGTATGACTCTTCTTTTTTCAAGAATCCTCGGCAAGATGCGCACAATCTCTCCAATAGCGCGAATGGCACCCGGGCACCTGAGGAGAAGAGCGCCGATTTTCAGCGTCTCAGTAAAAAGGATGCCCGGAAGGTTTTTCAAAAAGAACACAGGCGTAACGTTCTTTATCATCAGAAGCTACCTGCTCTTGAAACTATGGTATTCCACGACAGGTGACGTACGAAACG
>JACVIW010000229.1 GCA_015711695.1 Candidatus Geohydrothermomicrobium daggyaiense | reverse complement strand
GACTCCGGTTAGTGAGGATGTGCATTCTTCGATGATCGAATGCTGGGAAGCCTGAATCACAGGAATGATTCTTATAGGGAAAGCGCTTTCGGACTGGATCTTCAAAAGGGTTTCCAGCGGGTCAGGTTCTCTTCCGGTTATCAGGAGGGCGGGAATTTTTGTATTTGTATATTTGGTTCCCGCGCGCCCGTTTCGCCCGTCTTTTCCTCTGTTTTTTTCTTTAAAGGTTTGTTTCTTGACTGACTCCTGTTCCCGTTTAATTCCCGCGAGGGTGATTGCTGAATGCTTATCGCGCTTACCGAAAGCCTTTGCGAACAGTGAGCGCGAACCGAATACTTTCCCTTTTTGATGATTGTTTCCTTTTGTTGGGGCTACCTGAACATTTTTCCCATTTGCTTTTCCCACGTATTTTTTTTCCAAATCGATGATATTTATGCCAATCTTGTTGCCAAGTCGCGAAGCGAGCAGGAGGCTCCGCTTCTTTTTCTTACCGTGAACCACAAAAACGGTTAAAGGTGTGCGGCTCACCCACTTCAGCCTGTGAGGCTGACCCGGAAGCCTTTTCCCGTTATATGAACCTTCTTCTATGGGCAGGGTTATTCGTGAAATAAACTTTATTAAAGCTCTGGAAAGGAACAATGGTTTATATTCGAAGTGTTCCTTCAAAGCGGCTGCTGTCTGTTCATATCCCTTCTTTCTTGAATAAACACCGGAGGATGTCATTTCGTATTTTCCAGCGATGCTCTCGTCAAGGGGGCCTTTATGGATATGATGCCCATCAATATTCAGGGCAAAAGAAAAGCCGCCGTTATTTGCGGATTGTTCTTTTCCTTTTTGGGTTTCGCTTTTCAATTTTTCCATTTGATGCCCTCCGCGGTTTGATAATTTTAAAAACTTATTTTTTCACTCGTTGCCGGCAAAAGCAGCAATCTGCCCGATTTCGGTTTTTTTCAAACTGCCGTGATGCTGGAGCCAGCGGATGAGCCAGCCGATAAAAACACCCAGCGCCAGCGCGAAAAAAGCGGTGGCTGGTGGAATCATTTTTTTGAGTCGCTTGAAAGGCTCCGGCTCAGCGGCAGGGCCGCTTATCGGCAGGGCTGACGGGTCATGTTTTGCCGCACCGTTTTGGGCCGGCGCATCTCTGGTAAGGATTTTCTCAATACATTCCATTACGGATGTCGCGAGACCAGACGGCGCGCTGAGCGGTGATATACTTTCGAAGAACGCTGAAACAACCAGCATTGCTTCCATATCCTGACGGCAGGGGGCGCATCTCCGGGAATGAGCCCGAATGATTTTGAACAGCAGCGGATTTCTTTTTTCGGGAATTCGCTGCAGGAGCATGTTAGTGATGGCGCAAAGAATTCTTACCCGGCTTCTATCTTTTTGCCATATACCTGCTCTCCTTCCCAAAAGGTACGGTTTATTGATTTCTTCAGACGGGAAATCGTTTGTTTTTGTCATTTTTCACCACTTCCATTGTTTTTACATGGTCCTCCTCTTTATTTCTCAGTTCTTTGAGGGCTTTTGCCAGTTCCATCCTGCCTCTTCTCGCCCATGTCTTTGCCGTGTTCCAGGAGATACGAAGTATTTTAGATATTTCGCGGTAATTCATTCCCTCAAAGTGATATAAGGCGATAACAGCTCTGTAGTTAGGCGGAAGGTTCGCCATCGCCTCTTTGAGCCTATCTATTTCCTCGCGCATTAAAGCGCTGGCTTCTGGGTTATGTATTTCATCAGAAAGGGAAAGTTCGGTCGTGGGAACATTCCCTGTGAGGGATTCGCATCCTTCTTCATGATAAGGCGAGATCTGTCCTAATCTAAAACGGTGTGTGTTGCGCCGTCTCAAGTGGTCTATGGCGCGGTTTATGCCTATCCTTAATAGCCACGATTTGAAAGGGTACTTTGAGTTATAAGTTCGAATATTTTTGAAAGCGAGAAGAAATGCTTCTTGAGAGATATCGAGGGCGTCTTCGCTGTCCCCGACAATTCTGTAGATGATGTTGTAAACTGAGTCCTGGTGCTTTAATACAAGAACTTCAAAGGATTTTGTGTTTCCGCTAATGAAATCCTCAACCAGAATATCATCATCAAATTCCGAGGCTTTAATTCTATTCATATCAGTCTCTATCCAGAAAGGTCGCCCTTTGTTTATATCTGTTTCTTTTCAACAAAAAAGCTTTTTCTTTGAATTACATACGAAAAGGTGAAGAAAAAGTTTCAAATCAGCCAAAATTTTCCTGATTTTCACTGCTGGAGGAAAGCGAGAAGGCTATTGCGTGTTGATCGATAGAATCCAAATGAAAAACCACGGCTTAATTCCTTGCCGGGCGAATATCGATTTATTTCATGCGGTAATGATAATCTTTCATAGCGCCACAACGGCGTTTTTCCCGGAGTGTTAATTGTTAAGCAGATTTGAATCTGATCTCCTGATTGATACTGGACTGGAAATAAACGAAATTTTGCTGACATCATCTGAGGACAAGGAGCATCATGGCTTCCGCCCTGGTTGTCGTGATGTTGTCCAGCGATAGAAATTTTTAAGCCACATTCCATTTACTGTTTTCATAATCGCATGCTACACAGAATGCGTATCACATATTGACAGGAAACGAGACATGCAACTATTAAGTTTCTCTGGCTCTTTGAGTTCGGTCAGAACAAGGTAAAACGAGCACATCCTTATAGAGATAGGGCAGGAGGTTTGATTCTGAGACTCCGGGTTTTTATCCCCGTTGAAATTCCAGCGGAGCATCACTTCCCTGAAACGACATCTTCCAATGACAACGGCCTCCATGCAACCCAATGGAAAAGACTCTCGATTTTTCCTTTCACATTCTTTTTATATCTGAAGATCATAATGCGGCCAGCGGTTGTTTGAGCTTATAGGTAATTGAGCTTTTTATTGCGTTTATGATTTCCCTAAAATCAGTAAGCAGATTTGAGGCGAGCATTTTCGACTTACTGTCATCATAACGAAAGGTTCTTGAGGGTAATATGTCCCAGAGCTGACCATGCCAGGCGAGCTTATTGAATCTTCACGATCCGGCGTCTTAGTGTGAAAAAAACGGTTTTCTATAATGTATATGTCCTCCCATCCCGGAGCGCTAAATCTCTGCCTTTTTCACCAAAAAATTCTATCGAAAGAATAGCCGACAAAAGACTTAGATAGTAAGCGATGTTTCCGTAGATTGTTCTTGTGCGAAATGGGTTATCGCCCTCCAATGCGTGCTTCTCCTTCCTGCTTTTTGGGTCAACGCGCGATTAGAGAGCGTTTTGCAGCATCTCCTCTGTGCTGGTAAAACTATTTCCAGAATTTCAAGCGATTGATCCTTATGAAGGAAGGTAGAATGTCACCACATTTTCCGCAGGATCAGTCCGTTTGCTCGGTTTCGAATATTTCCTATCGTCAGTGAAGAAGTTTGTTGAAAAGTAACCGGGATTCTCATAAGTAAAATCCCGGGTGTTGTTATTTTGAATTGAAGTGCCGTGAAAAAAGAAAATGCCCGATCACCCGTTCAATGCAGCCTGCGATGTCGACAGCCAGGTCGAAGAGCGCAGCATCTCTCGGCTACTCATAGTTATACGCTGACTGCCCGGCAAGAGACGCGGTGACGCACGCCGTTTCCTGGTTACGGAAGACGGGTATTGTAATAAGAGTTCATCTCGCGACTCTTGCGGTGCACTTACTGATTGTCTTCAGCGTTAAACGCTTGATGAAAAAAGCCATCTTGCCCGGGTCTGTTCCGGAATTCGCTCAAAGTTCGAGCTTCTTACGCTCTCGGATGCTGATAGCTCGGGGTCCCTGTTCTTGATTATGGTTAAGAAGACAGGTATCCGCGAATCTTTGTGGCGATATGTAAAACTGTCAGTCGGGAATGGAATCAAAGCGACCTTCAGGATTCCAGGAGCGTTTCAGATGACAGATTGCCAGGAAAACTCTTCTGTACACTGAATCCTTTCCTCGGTATTTCCCCATTATTTAAACGGACTGCGTGCAGTCCAATCATTAAGCAATGTAGACGCTTCCCGGTAATTTATTTGTGGGGAGATATTTATCCTGGAGCGAAGATAACATCCGGTTTTGCAGGTGTTTCACAAAAACCGTTAGCTATGGGCACCTGTTTCTTCCGCGCGCTTTGAGAGTATGACCGAGCCGGCGAGTATGAGACAGAATCCGAGTACTCTTATTGCTGAGAGCGCGGAATTCTCTGGGAACGGCTCGTTCAGGGCGACCATTCCGACAAAAATGGGCACAAGT
>JACVIW010000228.1 GCA_015711695.1 Candidatus Geohydrothermomicrobium daggyaiense | reverse complement strand
TCTATTGAAAAAAGTGCTGGCGCGGTATTGCGGGAGTAGCTCAGTTGGCAGAGCGAGAGCCTTCCAAGCTCTAGGTCGCGGGTTCGATCCCCGTCTCCCGCTCCAGATTATTCACTAACCATTTTGCTGATCGGAGACCACGAATTTTATTCCGGGAGAAATCGATAACCCGCTCCAAATTATTAGTGCCGAACGCTCACAGAAGATTTAACCCTGAAAACAGGCAGGAAGAACATCTGGGAGATTCGATATTTCACCTTCCGTGCCGGGTTCTGGAGCTACTCAGGACTTCTTTCAGCCCGAATTTGCTGCCGCCGCAACACAAAGCTAACAGAGATTCAAAATGCTGGACTATGTTCATTTTACAGACCAGCGGTTTTTTTCGGGGAGATTGCCGGACGCAATTTCTGCTTTAACCGAAGCCGTTTTTACTTTGCGATGCTCATGAAGGTCAAAGCGTTCGCGAAGTTGCCTTTTATTTTAAGTTTTCCGGACCCGATGGCAGAATAAATATCCAGTTCGTTTTTTGAAAGCATTGCGCGGAGGCCGGTTTCAGCATTGTCCCATACGAGTTCTGTGTCGGGCTTTCTGCAAGCCCCTGGTATTGCCAGAACAAAGCCGTTTTTAACGTAATAGGTATGGGCGACGCTATCCTTTTCAGAACGGATTACGAGCGTGAATTGCGAGTCTGATAGTTCTTTTCGAAACTCCTTGCTTGACAGTGATTGTAGCTCGAGTTTTATTCCTAAAGCGGTTAGCAGTAGAGAGAACTTAATTCTTTCTATAGTTTCAGAGAAAGGGAAAATCGCCAACGTTTTCCTCCTTATACCTAAGAGTTAACTCATGCCGAATTAATGGATTCTTTCGACCAGGAACCACTCTTGCGTTCTTACGTTTTCAAATACCAATAACAGTGATCGAATATCAAAGATATTTTCTCACGCTTTCTATTGTGATTTTTCCCTCTTTTACGAGAGAAATTACCTCCTTGAGCGCCTCAACGAATCTATCCACGACTTCATTGGATACCGGGTCGACCTGGACTTTCAGCAGCGGTGGCTGAAATCCCGGCAGGCAATAAACCTTGCGCTCGAAAAGCCCGCCGATTACGGCAAAGATGTCTATTCCTTCGGGAAGCTGAAAAACAAGAGGGGCAAGGTCGTTCTCCCAGACTCTGCAACCTTCGATCGAATTTATCCCCTCCGTGTAACGTTTCTTAACCTCAAGGCTTCGTTTCGCGATGTTAACGTAACCTTCTCGCCCCAGATATTTCATCACAGCCCAGGCTGAAGCCACCGATCCGGCTGTGCTTGTGCCGGCTAAAGCCTCGGTTGAATAGGGACCATCTGGCCAGTCGGCTGCTGTAAACTCATGGTACTTTTCCCACTCCCTTGATCTGAAAGCGATGCTTGATAGAGGCTTGCAGGAAAAACCATATTTATGAAGGTCGGCGGAAATGCTCCGAACGCCTGGTA
The DNA here is from genome assembly GCA_015711695.1 of Candidatus Geohydrothermomicrobium daggyaiense. Lineage (GTDB taxonomy): Bacteria > Actinomycetota > Geothermincolia > Fen-727 > JACVIW01 > Geohydrothermomicrobium > Geohydrothermomicrobium daggyaiense. Next base: position 2,816 of record JACVIW010000228.1, on the reverse strand, counting down.
TCCGGAAGTCCCAGGGTGGAACTTTATGCCCCGCCTGTTCGGCAAATGGAGCGAAAAAGCCACCCAGGCAGGCGTCAACATGAAGCCAGATACCGTATTTTTCGGCGAGCGCTCCAAGCGCTTCTAAATCGTCATAGAGACCATAAGGCCAGCATGGAGCGGAACCCGCGATAAGGAATGTTTTTTTCGTTATGGCTTTTTCCATTGCATGTGGGTCAGCTCTGAAATCATCTCTCAAAGGAATTCGTTTTATTCTGATCCCCGCGTAATGGCACCATTTAGATACCGAGCCGTGAATCGAATAGGGAACAACTATTTCGGGGTCTTTTATCTTTGGGTTTTCTTTGCGAAACCACTGATAAGCTGCGTTGATTCCGCAATAATTGCTTTCAGAACCACCCGAAGTGAGCCTGATTTTCACGCTTTCCGGGTACATTAGCATTTCTTTTATCATCTGTTTAACCTCGAGGAACATCCGCTCGGTTCCGGGCTGGAGCTCCTTGTAAAGAAGATTGTTCTTAACAAACATGAAGTTCGCGATTCTCGCAATGCGGCTTGCGTCCATCTCTTCCATTAACTGGATTCCGTGAACTATGGAGTGGTAAGGGACTGCCTCCTTGTCTTGTGCTTCAAAATCTTTCAGGGCGGCAATGACCTCATCTTCACTCATTCCTTTTTCTGGGAAAACTTTTCCCTCGAATTCCACTTCCTTCTCTGAACCGAAATAGCCCATATCATCACCCCGGAGCACAATAAGATAGTCTTTGCTATAACTCACTATAAAGCGGTATTTTTCAGGTTACCCCCGTCAGGCTCTTCCGGCGTTCACTGCCAACAGGGGATTGCCCTCACCTTCTTTCACATAGCCTGCCTGATATTACCACAACACTTGAGTGCTGTACCTGGCTTCACTTCGATGCAATCCTTCCCTGCATGAAGCTTTCATTCGCCTGCAATTCGATCGATCATCTCTTTACATTTCACGTTCCCTCTTATCCCGGGAAATTATCATATTGTCTGAGGTTCTGGAATAACTGTCATACTGCCAGATAATACTGACTCAACGGGCCCTTACAGAATCGCTTGGTGATTTTCGCTGGGGGTTTTCAGGAATGGCTTATAGCAGAATGAATGAAAGAATATCTCAAGCATCTGACCACTTTTTAAAGACCGGGGATCTATAGGTGGCGGAGCATGAATCAAGGAATATTGGGCTTGTCTAATTACACGACCGTTATAGCCTCAGGGATTTATCAAAAAACTTATTCTCGGATAAAGTAAGCACACCAGGAGGGATTCAAATGGCAGGGGTCGATTCAAAAATTCTCGGGTGCCTTGCGGGTCTTCCTCTCGGTGATGCGATGGGATGACCAACGGAGCTTCTCTTCCACATTAAGCGGATTGAGCGCAAAAACGGGAAAGTCACTACCCTTGCCGGGAATAGACCCGGCGCAGTTACTGACTACACCAGACTAGCGCTTGCACTCGTCGACGTGATTCTGGACTATTGCAGAATAATTAGTTCCAATGAATTGATAAAAGCATGGCGACATCACCCGGAATTCACCTGGAGGAAATTTCTCAATGCTTTTAGCAGGGATGAAGTTTTCTGGATAGGCGAGCACTTCGCGGCATGGGGAGGAATACCTGGAATTCTCTGCACCTCACCGGTTATTTGAATCCTTCCTCATTCTTTGCTGGCAATGAACCTGCAATGATGATTGCTCCAGTTGGAATAATACAACAGGGGCAGACCAGGAATAGCCGTTGAAGCGGCTTGTGAACCTCCGCAGGCGGTGTTTGTCGGAGAAGATTGAGGGTTGCAGGTGCGTGGGCTGCCGCGATTGTTCATCCGCTGACTGAAGGCTCTGATCTGAAGACACTGTTGAGTTCTTGCGAAAACTCTCCTCGTTAATGACTGGGGTCTGTTGTTAAGAGAGCGCTTTTCGTTGCCGGAATAAGACGACGTTATCCAGGCAAGACATGAGCTTTACCGCTGTTCCCTGAGGAGTGTTCCCATAAACGCGTACGAGACAGTTTCTGTGGCCCTCCCCATGTTCATGATTGCGCGGGCAGACTTCCTCAAAGCAATAGTCAGATGAGCGAATATCGGCAGGGACTCGGATACGATAGGGGGGATGGCAGGTTTGCTGTACGGGGCAATCACCGGGATCGAAGGGTTCGATCGGGGACTATACGCGAAAGTCCTTGAAGTTAATGGATTTGACCTTGAGTACCACGCAAACAAACTCGCCCTTGTGCGGACATGATTTTTCTTCTAAATCACTCGCAATAATCTTTGCCAAAGGCCGACAATAAAGTTGTAACAAAATTAACTGGAGCGGCGTTCAAATACCACATACTCACCTATTTTCTTGAGACTGCGGTACCTTAATGAACTGCTGTAATCCTCCGCTCAGGTAAGACAGAGGGTGCATTATGTTCACGCTGTTAAGAACTGGATAAAAGCTGCCGATAAAAAATAAATGCGAGAACTTTGCATTATGGCGTGGACAATTTCATCAGGGGCGAGGGCAAAAACTGAGAAGGGACCTGGAGCTTGTAACAGTTAGTTCAAGCAGTCGGCTTTGCCCTGGTGAAAAGCAAGGAGGACAAAATGCTTCCCTTAACAGACTCCCGGATTGGAAAGGTTTTGAGATTCTTGCTCATAGTCGCAATTGTGGGAGCCACACTTGGCGGGAGAGTTTATTCTGACTTCGCAAGTTCTAATAGCCTTCCTCCCGCCATCACCTCAATCACCCCATCAAGTGGGGTAAGAGGAACAACAGTGGATATCACCGACCTTTCAGGAGAGA
>JACVIW010000227.1 GCA_015711695.1 Candidatus Geohydrothermomicrobium daggyaiense | reverse complement strand
GATCGGATTCAGAAACCGACAAAACCATTTTCAGAAGGTTTTCGGGAAAAACAGGCATTTCATCCCTCCGTTAGTAAAAAGAGATTTCCTCGCGAATTTCCCAATTAAACAGGAGATGATGCCGTAGTGAAATTTTTATCGCCTGGATAGAGAATAAGAGTGAACCATTTCCTGTCAGTGTTTGGCGCTCATTAAATGGTGATTTTGATGCAAGTAGTGCCCCTTTGTTTGATGCCGCTTCTTTCAAGCCACTTGAAATCCGGCTTTAGAGAATCATCGTTTTAAAAATAGATTGAACGGGTCTTTCGCCTTGCAGTCCGCTTCTTACACATATATTGCTGCTTCGAAAGAGAATGGCTCGTCTTTCCCGGTTTTAGGTGTGCGTAAATTCTTCTTTCACTGTGCTTAATTTGAGCGAAAGAGGAAAGGATTTTGCAGCGAAGAATAAAAAAACAAATGCTGCCGCTGCTGGAGCGGCTTGATTGACGCACCACAGGAGCGTACCTAAAATTGGTTTGCCGGCTTGTTATGCGGCAAGGAAATGCTGTTAAAAAAGTGAAGGATCTAATTTTTTCTTTAGATAATAGTAATTGAAAATGGAAACAGAGCTAGAAGGACGTCGCTTTTCAAGATTGTTCTATTGATTTCCGATGTTAGTTATGAAGAAGTTGAGCGTTGCAAGTTGTTGTTTTTTCTAAGGCGGGATAATGGCAGAGATTGAGAGCAAGGATATCCGGATAGCGATTGTTTGTGACTGGCTTACGAATCTTGCTGGAGCGGAGAGAGTTGTTCTTGCTTTTCATGAGATCTTTCCTGATGCGCCTATTTACACGTCCGTTTTCATACCGGAGGAATTTCCGCAGCTTGCTGCGGCGCGTGTTGAGACGTCCTTCCTCCAGAAAATACCTGTGCTGAAAAGGAAACACCAGATGTTTCCTCTGCTGAGGACTATCGCTTTTGAACGGTTTGATTTTTCCGAATATGACGTTGTCCTTTCCAGCAGCCACGCGGAGAGCAAGGGGATAATAACTGGACCGAGGACGCTTCATATATGCTTTTGCCACACGCCAATCAGATACTACTGGAGCGGTTACCATTACTACCTGAAATATCCGCAGTTTGGATTCTTAAACGCCCTGATAAGGATTTTGATGCCCTATCTTTCAAGTTACCTTCGCTTATGGGACAGACTCGCGGCTGACAGGGTTGACCTTTTCATTGCCAATAGCGTAAATGTGGCTGAAAGAATCAGGAAATATTACCGCCGAGATGCGACTGTTATAAACCCCCCCGTTGACACTTCGTGGATTAAACCGTCGGATAAGCCTGGCGAGTACTTTCTTGCTGTTGGCAGAATCATCCCTTACAAAAGATTAGACGTCGCGGTAAGGGCTTTTAACTCACTTGGGCTTCCTCTCAATGTTGTGGGAACTGGCTCTGAACTCGGCAGGCTGAGGGAAATCGCGAAGCCTAACGTAAAATTCCTCGGGCGTGTTTCTGACGACGAACTCGCTGATCTTTATTCTCGTTGTATAGCTTTGATATTTCCGCCGGAGGAAGATTTCGGGATCACTCCTTTGGAGGCAATGGCTGCTGGAAAGCCTGTAATTGCTTACAGGGCGGGTGGCGCGGTCGAAACTGTGATTGAGGGAAAGACAGGCATTTTCTTTGACCGGCAGGATCCTGAGGCGTTGATTGAGGCTGTCAAAAGACTCAAACCGGAGGATTTCGATCCTGCTGTTCTGGTTGAGCACGCGAAAAAATTCGATGTTTTAGTTTTCAAGGAAAAGATTCGAGATTTCGTATATTCTCAATGGTCGAGCTTTAAAGAGTCACACTTTCGGTTGCAATAAATCGGAGTCGTATTTAAAACGTTATATGTAGTAAACCAGCAGGTGGCATGGAAGAGATGGATGGAGAGCGAGCAGGTAAAACGGTATTAAGTGGTACGGAAGAAGCCCGGATAGAAGGCGAAACATCTGATGTCCTCACGGGCAAGGATCAAGGGCTTGACGCTTTCTTAAAAGGGGCGTCTAAAAGCTATCGTGCAAGCGTTCCCTCAAGAATAACTTTTAAAAGCCTGGAACTTCTCATATTGAGGATTATTTTTGACGTTGTTGCGTTTCTTGGAGCGGCAAGGTTTGCTTACTGGCTCAGGTTTGAGTCCGCATTTGTTACCTCGAGATTCCCCCCCGCAAAAATTCCTGACTTTCAGCAGCTGGTAATTCCCCTGCTGTGCGGACTTCCGATACTTTTGTTTTTCATGAAAATTGTTGGGCTTTATCAGACGAATGTAAGGATACGTATTCTTGACAGATTGCCCCGCGTTGTGGCGGCCGTGAATGCGTTTATCGTGTCATTACTGGTTGTGATGTTTCTGCTCAAAGCGGAAGATCCCGCGAGAGGTTATCTGATTTTTCTCTGGCTATTCTCGATTCTATTCATTTTCATTGGTCGGGTCATTCTTCAGTTTGCTTACGCTATTGCCGGGGTTGAGGATGTTGTAAAGCGAAGAACGCTTATTGTTGGCGCTGGAAAGGTTGGCAAATTGCTTGCTCTCAAGATGGTTAGGCATCCAGAGTTCGGACTTTGCCCTGTGGGTTTCGTTGATAACGATCCTCTTTTCACTAAGTTTACCGAGCCGGAGTTAAAGCACCTCAAAGTACTTGGGGGAATCTCAGATATCCATGATATCGTCAAGAAGTATGGCGTGGAGAAAGTCGTGATAGGGTTTTCCAGGGAGAAAGACGAGGACATGCTAAACGTTGTGTCTGAATGTAGCCAGGCTGAAGTAGAATGCTCGATACTTCCACGTCTTTTTGAGGTTATAACCGACGAGATAACGATCCGTGAGATTGGCGGAATCTCACTTGTTCCTTTGAGGAGGAAAAAACTCAGCGGTTTTGATCTGGTGCTGAAAACTGCTGAGGATTACGTCCTTTCTATAATTGGTTTACTTATATTCTGGCCACTTTTGTTAGCGACCGCCATAGCGATAAAGATTGATTCCCCCGGGCCTGTGTTTTTTACTCAAACGAGAATAGGAAAGAAGGGAAAACCGTTTAAATTCATAAAGTTCAGATCGATGGTGAAGGATGCTGAATCGATGCGGCCTCAACTCCAGAGCCAAAAAGAGCATGATGATATTCTCTGGAAGGTATACGATGACCCTAGAGTAACGAGGGTGGGAAGGTGGATACGGAAATTCTCCATAGACGAAGCGCCACAGATTTTTAACGTTCTTGCAGGGCAGATGAGCCTGGTTGGCCCAAGACCGGGACTCCCGGAAGAAGTAGCGAAATACAAAGACTGGCACCGGCTCAGGTTGAACGTAAAGCCTGGAATCACGGGTCTCTGGCAGGTTAGCGGAAGAAGTGATCTTCCCTTCGACGAAATGGTGAAGTATGACCTCTACTACATTGAGCGCTGGTCGCTTTGGCTCGACATAAAGACGATAATCAGAACGTTTACCGCTGTGTTGAGCAGGAAAGGCGCCTACTGATAAAACTGTCTCCCCAGGCGGCAAAAAATTTACTGCATCGCTTTAAAGAGTAATAAACCTTTATATGCCTGGAAGCCGTGATCATTTATTAGACAGTGCAAACTTAAGAGAGTCAGGGAGAGGGGAGATATTTTCTTTAGGAAAATCGCTTTTGTGCAGGGATATGCCGGCACCTAACCCAACATGCCGTCCAGCTGCCTCAAGTTTTCCTACTCTTTTGATCAGGAGAAAACAGGAAAGTTGAGCGCGAGCCGTCTAGTCGTCTAGTAATAGCGTCTTTCAGGGCTCCATCCATTCGCCGCTTTGCGTGGGTCTGTGCTCCTCGATAGGTCCGTGATAATCATCCGGGTTATATTTATAATTTTTGTAATCGTCGGGGTTGACGCGCTGGTTTCCTATTTTCACCACCCTTCCGGGATTGCCCACAACAATTGCGTAGGGCGGGATGTCCTGATCGAGCACAACCGAGTTTATCCCGATCTGCGCATATTCTCCGATAGTACAGGAACCAGCTACCACCGCTCCGTGGTAAACCTGGACATTGTCCTTAATGATAAGTAGCGGTTTTTTTTCCGGGAGCCCGACGCCGCCAACCCCTGCATGCGCGTACAGACGGACGCCTTTCCCGATAATGGTCCTTCTTCCTATGATGGCTCCTATCGGGTGGTCGAGGTGACAGTCCGGACCGATTTCAGCAGCAGGGTGGATCTCAACTCCGCAGAGGAAATAGTTGAGCCTGTAACCAACGAAAGCAAGCAGAACGTGTCCACGCTTGTAAAGCCAGTGGTAAATTCTGTAAAGAG
>JACVIW010000226.1 GCA_015711695.1 Candidatus Geohydrothermomicrobium daggyaiense | reverse complement strand
AGATAATTAAGGTGGCGCAAACAGTGATTGTTATTCATGCTCCCGGACTCGGCGACGAAATTCAAGCCATAAAGGCTGGCTTAATGGAGATTGCCGACATATTCGTTGTCAACAAGGCTGACAAAGAGGGCGCTTCCAGAACCGCTGGAGACCTTGAGATGATGCTGGAGATGAAGTCCGGCTTCGACAGTGCCGCGTGGAAGCAGCCTGTTATCCAGACAGTCGCCACTGGCGGGCGCGGGATTAATGAGTTATTCCAGGCGCTCGAGGATCATTGGTGTTTCCTGTGCGAAAGCGGAAAACTGGAAGAGAAGAATTCTGAGAGAATGAAGGCGGAACTTATTCAGGCGCTGAATTCGAAAGTTTCCACCGCGGCGAATACCGCGATAGCGGAAGATCAAAAATGCAGGGAAGTGCTTGCTAAGCTTATCAAAAGAGAGATCGACCCTCACAGCGCCGCTGACGAACTGGCGAGGTATTTAATAAAGAGAGGTATACCCGTAAATTTTACCGGAATGTGTGATAAGTGACATCTGAGAACGCATGGTTGAAGCGGGTCAAGAGTGCTTTGCGAAAAATTGTTTCTGATCAAAAAATTTCAGTGATGATTCCGACAAGTTTTCCGCCTATCTTGGGCCAGGAAATAATTTCCGCGACCTTTTAGCCGTAATATATCCCCGTGATTCCCGGGAATTAAAGGCAATAATCTCTTTCTCGCAAGTTTAAAGCTTTTCTATATAACTACGTGCCATAAGGGCTAAATCCGATGCGACCGGGCTGTGTTGAGGATTTTCGACTCATGAATTGAATTATGATAGCGAAAGGCGAATCTGGCTTTGCTACTATCAATAGATCGCTAAAAGCGACAAAAGCGATGTCCAGAATATCAAAAAGCGAGATTTTAAGGGAAATGGTTATTCTTTCGCGCCAAAGTGCGCTGGCGAAATTCGCTGTAACCCTGGAAGAGGCCAGGTTCTTACCTCCATGGGTCATACTGCTTAGAATCGATGGGTCAAAGAAACTGGTTTCCGCTAACGAGAAAAAAGTTGGCGAACTGGTTTCTTCTCTGAAATAAGTACTGAAAGTCTGTAGGTAGCTCTGTCCGAGAAATTTGAATCATTACTTGACAAGCCGTGGTACTTGCGCAGACATTCCCTAGGCTTTTACACGAACTGAGGCAGAGTTAAGACTGTTATATTTTATTACTAATGGGTTGAAAAAATCGGGGGAGATTTCACTCACGATCATACCTGTTTTCGGGCGGCGTCTCATCTTTTATCCGCTTTGAATTACTTAACCATTACTTAACCAGTGGTAAACTCAGAGGATAGCATCTAGCTGTTGTTAACAGGACTTGTTGATAAAGGAGCTTACTTTCCATCACCGCAGGGCCTTTAGCATCTTACATCTTTGACAGGCAGCCTGCTTATAAGAATTTCTTAGCAGCCATGAAGGAGGTTTTTGACTTTCTTCTATCTTGAACAACGGTCAGCTTCTGGATGCTTAAAGTTTGGGAAATGACAAAGAGTCCGTTTGTTACTATCCATCAGGTCGAGAAAGATAAATACCGGTATGGTATGTGTTCTTTATACAAGTGGATTGAGCATTCAATGATGGGAGATTGCGGGGATTTGCCCGTCTGGCTCGCAGATTTGAGTTCTTTTTGTTTCGGGGCAGCAGGAAATCGCCAGGGGACTACTGAAGAGAACCCTGAATTATTCTCATCGCCTGTTATACGTTCTTATAACGTGTAACGAATAGGGCGAATGTCAAGCGATATGTTCTAACGTGTGCGATAGAAACACACTCAAAACAATTGTTGCCTTAAGGAATAAAGCTTTCAGGATTGGAGTAGCGCCCCTCCCGGAGAAGAAATACTTTTTACGGTAATCTCTGGCAGCAGTTCTCTTGCAGGAAAAATCGGTGAACTAGAGGATGGATTTTCTTGACGCTGGAAGGCAAAGAGTTGATTTATTGTATTTTGACTAGTACACAACTGCGCTTGATCCTGTTTTGGGAAAGTGGCGAAAGCTACTGTGGAACTACTCTGTCTCGCGGGATTCAAAGTGGGAATTTTCCGGGGAGAGAGCCTGCTTGAGGAAGTACAATGTTGAGAGTCGGGGATTACTTCAGTTTTGAAAAGCCTTTCAAGGGAAAACTGAGAGATTGAACCGCGTCTGCACATGAAGATAATCACCTCCTGCGCCGGATGCCGTTCTACACTTCGGGAGGATTTATCATGAGCCTGGAACGTTGAGTGTCTAAGCTTTTCATTTCGTTAGGCTCGAAGCAGACCTTCTAAGATCAGAAGAATAACCATTTCAAATGGTTAAGAACCAGAAAAGAGAGGGTTTTTACATACCACGATCAGCGCTATCCCAGCAGGTATTGCGGCACTTAGGTTGCTCCCACGTAAATAATCAAATCCATTGGTTATTTTGAACCAGTAGAAATCTCCGAAGCCGGGAGAGCTCTTTTTGCTGTAGAGTGTAGCAGGCGTCCGTACCGCATATCCGTGTAGCGCGATGTAGGTCGCCTGGCGGAGAGTGGAAGAGGTTTTGAGTGCGGGTGCCAGGTTGCTGATTACGGTGTGCTCTTCTGCGAACAAAACCTTTAACAAGCAGCACAGTAAAATATTGTCGTCGTTGACCTCGTTCTTTTGGTAAGAGATGCGGTTTCGTTAGCTTGAGGCTCTGATTGATATCTGGCGACGAGGTTTATGGCAAGAAATTGCTTTGATCGCTCCATCAAGTGTGTTTATTACAAAGTCGTGTAAGAACTGAAAGAGATTTGCGGAAAGGTATGGATGTCTGGAGACAACGCCGTTCTTATTTCTTACCCAAGAGACCAGAGCCTTGAGATTTGCAGATTTTCACATCTTTTTGTTCTCCCTGATACGGCTGAGCAAGTAAGTGGGGTCCTGAAAAACGCGAATTCATATTCAGTTCCCGAACTCTTTGGAAACAGCAGTCAATGCTGGCGGAGGATGTATTATTGAGCGAGGGGGAATAAGATGCGATCTTTAAGAATGGAGAGAATTCTATAGTTTATTGAAGAGCGCATTTATATGACGTTGTAACCGGGAGTTACCATCGGCAGGGTTTTCGTCGAAGCTGAGAAAAAGACTTTTGGAACATATGCCAGGCGCGCTCGCTTCCGTATCAATGCTTAGAAATTATTTCGATAAAGCGGTTTTTCAGACGTCTAACAGATATGGTACTGGGACAGAATCGATTCTTGGACTTGGAGTTGTTCTTCTTTGCGTAACGGAAGTTAGAACAGGATCTCATTTCTAGAGCGAATACGTAAGCATTGCGCGAAAGAATCAGGGGCCGACATATCCGGTTTTCTAAGGTTCAATGGGCAGGTCTGGCATATGCACTGAAATGTTGGTGCAACTTTACCCTCTTTATCCATACGAGTAATACGAGTATGTGGCGGTGGTCAAGTTTAACTAGGATTACTTTGAGTATGTAGCAAATTCCTAGGATGGATTGCGCATAAAAACTGCACTCTCGAAACGCTTCTTTTTCAGGATGCCTGTACCAGAATGGGTCTCGGCGCGAATTGGGAGGCCGCGGTGATATTGAGGTATCAGGTTCCAAGGCAAAACGCGAAACTTTTCTACGGTGGGGAGATGGAGAAAGAACTCTAAAATTAAATAGGGCTCAAGATAAGGTGATAGAGGAGATGGGCGCTGAGCTCGCTCCTGAAGGCATGCTCGAACTCATAAGAAAGCTTATTCCGTGGCGCAGGGTTTTTAAGTTAATACAACTAACTTCCCGGGTTCAAAGAATGGCTGGCTCCTTCGAGCTTTTTTTGTTCAACATATCAATTGATAAGTCCTCTGGTTTTGCCTTTTCATTTAAGAAGCTTGTGAGAAAGTATTTTGCTTCGCCTGATCTCGATAAGTTCGATTGCCTCTTCCTTTTGAGGAAGTTACGTTTAATTTCAACCACTTGTGTACGTAATAATGGGAATGCTGGAGATGGACGCCTATCCTAATCAGGGTGAGTCGGCGGGTGTGAAAAAAGTCCAGCGCTTGCCTGGAAGGCAACAGAAATGATATGTGCTAAAGGAGGATTCTACGACAGTCATATGTTGATGGGAAATCCAGGTTCGGTTGGATGACACTTTTGCTCGGAACATATTTCGACGTCCTGTAGACGGTATAGAAAAGAATAGATCCTGGAAATATTATGAACCCAGGGCGGATGGGCATTTCATCCGGCCCTTCACGGCAAAACGGTAGTCAGTGGATTGTGTGAAAAGGAGGATCGATGACAGGAGTATGGGAAATTGACAG
>JACVIW010000225.1 GCA_015711695.1 Candidatus Geohydrothermomicrobium daggyaiense | reverse complement strand
GAACAAAAGTCCTGTGATGTATGGTCCTACCGCGCCTCCGATAGCGCCACCAGCGGTTACAACGCCAAAAATCGATCCCATATTTGTCTTTCCGAATACATCAGCCACGAGCGCTGGCATTACCGGACCGTAAGCAGCGTAACCAAGGCCGTACATGACAGCGAAAAGGTAAAGCATCGGCGCGTTTTTCACAAAGATGAGTATTAGCATGGCGAGGCTGACCATAACATATGCTGGATAAATCGCGACTTTTCTCGTTTTTGTCTTATCCGAAAGCCAGCCAAAGAAAAACCTTCCGGCGATACTCATGATCCCTCCTATCGTGACGGATAGCGTTGCCATCGCCTTTGATATGCCCCTGTCGGTAGCGTACGGTACCTGGTGAAGCAGAACTCCATATAGCGCAATCACCAGGATCACGAACGAGAAGAATATTTTCCAGAGATTCGGGGAGTGAAGGGCGCGCCTGAGTGTCCACTCGCCGCTTGATGAATGAGCCTGGTTTTGCTTCGATACGTCCGAACTTTCAGCGGGTCGCGTTCCATGTATTTCTCTTTGAGTTCTGTTTTGTGTTTCAACTCTTTCTTTTCTCATTATCAGGTACGCCGGCACGCAAGCAGAGAAGGTCAAAAGACCAAGGAAAAGAAAAGCGTTTCTCCATCCCCATCGGTAAAGTATTAACTGGGCAAGTGGGGGAATGATCACGGTACCGAGTCCGATGCCAACGGATGCGATTCCGAGCGCAAGTCCCATTCTGCGCTTGAACCAGACCGCTACCGCAGTGTTCGTGGGGACAAGCCCTATACCGTTTCCTCCGATGCCGAAAATTATTCCAAAGAAAAGAATGAATGTGGCGAGGTTTGTTATTCTCGAGCAGAGCGACAATCCAACTCCGGCGAGAGCGAGGCCCGCGGGCATAATTCGCCTCGGGCCGTATTTGTCCATGAGCTTACCAACCACGGGCGCGCCTATCGCATAAAGCGAGACCATTACTGTAAAGGGAATCGAACCTGCTGCTCTGCTAACTCCTATGTCCCTTACGACATCCTTGAACAGCACCGTACTTGTGTTCCTAATGCCGTAGTTCAAAAAGAGCGCGAAAAACGCTACCCCCACTATTAGCCAGCCATAGTAAAAGCCTTTTTGCTTCATGACGTACACATAAAAATCAGCATTCTAAATCCGTGCGTATATTAAACACGTACGTATATTAAACATAAGCCCTCATGTGCGCAGGTTATCGTTTATTGTGCTTCAAAAGACTACTCCATATCACTCTTTTGTGGTAGATATTAATAGCCTGCAAAACATATTCGGAGATGACAGGGCATAGGATAGGCGACTTCTTATTGCCTGGGCGCCCTTCTTTTTTGGGAGGATTTTTTATTCGGGCATTAGAAGGAAGTTTTCTTTTGTTGCGCTGGGACTGTTTTAGTTGAATTATTTGTTTCAATGAAATTTTTGCAGAGGGTAAGTGAAATCCTTGATAGCAAAGATAAGCAAGCGCTTAAATTTGCTCCTGAGGCTGTTGAGAAAATATTCAAGCTGTGGCGTTTTTCTTTTATTAGTCGTCAATCTTGGTTTGATCCGGAATAGACGGACTTGCGATGGCTGACTATGCACGGGTATAGAGCTTCCGCAAAGCGCTTTCGTCCCCCTTGCAATGCTTGACAGGCTAATAAAGGAAGGGTCTTTGGGTCATATACGGTTATTGCAGGTGCAGGAAGGTTCCTCGTGCAGTAATTTTTCGCTGGAAATCGGGTGTCTGCTCATGGGAGATTTCGCCGCAGAGGGAAAGTCGAATTTCTGTCTGGATGTTGGTTTTTTGGAAGCGAAGGATCACGGTTGAAAAGCGGTTGACTCGGGGCTTGTTGCTGTGGTTGGCATAGCAAGGATAGAGAACGCGCTTTTTCCATTTCCGATTGAGGAAGGCTAGTCACTGCCTGCTTCTGCTGCGAATGCCGCTGCATCACCCGTTTACGTCGCATTCTCCGATAGGATTCTTGATGGCCATTCTTTCGTCTTGACTGGTTAAAAATCCAGATAAGGGATGTCTGTATTTCTTGCGACATATGCGCCGCACGCTTATATAAGGTGCCATAACGATTCATGATGGTCGAGCCAGATTTCGGAATACTGCCGTGGTTGCGGACGCTGCGCAAGCTCTTGTCCTCGAAACAATATAAATATGGTTTTGGAATATCCGCATTTACTTTAAAGCGCTTACGCGCGGATCCGTGGCTGTGTGAAATTTGACTGAACAAACAGGATCAAACGAAGCTAAACACGAATACCTCAAAAGGACGAGATATGACCGTATGGCAGGCATGCTTCTCTCGGTGCTTGCGACCTTCATCATGAACTCTGGTATGGCCCTTTAGAAGAGGGATGCCTCATCCCTGCCGAAAATCGGTAAAGAGAAAGCAGTCGTAAAAGCGTTTTTCAAAAACCGCGTCTGGCTTCTCGGAACAGGTGGGCTTCTCTTTGGCTGGTGGTTTTTTTTCGTCAGCACTAAATTCGCCCCAATCTCGATTGTTCAACAAACGCTCGGTGCTGGGCTTGTGATGTTGGCGCTTTTTACCGTCTTTTACCTCAAAGAGAAGATAAAAACTCTCTTGAGAGGGCTGTGGTCGAGGGCATGATAGCGGGGATGGCGCTTCTTGGAGCAGGCACTGCTGGCGATGAGAAGGTTTCTCGAATAACTCCAGATTAATACCGACTGATCATCATTACAGTGGTGATCCTGGCGCTTTCACTTTTTTTCGTATCCGCTGGGCAAGAAAGGGAAACTTAAAGGCTTGAGGGTTGATTGCATACTGGGGATGTGGAAGGTCTTTTCATTGGGCTTAAAGCGGTTTTTCACAAAGGCATGTTTTTAAGCTATGAAGCGAAAAGGTCTTTGATTGCTTATCTTATCTGCTTGCTGGTTCTGCTCATTTCGTACTTATCAGGTATTGGCATTATACAAAGCGGCTTTAAGCATGGAAAAGCGCTAATCACTTGTCACTTAAGGCCGTATTGAATAAGGTGGAAAGATATTAGGCGGAATTTTCGCTCTGGGCGAGGAACTTCCCGGTTAAACTTCGATGTCCGTGATGAGGATTATTACTTTCGCGTTCATACTTCTGGCAACGGCGCTTCTGTCCCGGTTCGGAGGCGAGGAGGTTGCGGAGTCTATTGTCGAGATACAGGCTATAGAGGCATAAACAGTGTTAAATATTGCTCATCTGACAAGATAGATTGTCGCGCTTAAAGGTTGCGAAACATTTCCCCAGGGATCTTTCAGCCTAACGTAAACTGTTTTCTTCCCCGCTCCGCGCCTGAGTTTCCATCTCACATTTTGCCTGTAAGGTTGCCATATGGCTTGTTCCTCGCCCGGCGGTTTTTCATTCGCAAGACACATCTCGGATACCCCGGAGAAATCTTCTACGCTTATAGTTACCCTAACCCGCCTTGAGCGTGTCTCGGCTGCTCCTCCATTCAGGACAACCGAGCCGCCTGGTGGATCGGTGTCTTTTCCAAAACTGTGAACGCAATTTTTCAAGCTCTGATAGCCGGACTTTTCTACACCGTTTTTCTTCACAATTCCGAAGTAATCCTCAACCCAGAATCCTGGTTTGAAGCCCGCGTCGTAAAGTTCGTAGAAGCAAACAGACACGAATTTGCGGGGTGATGTCAGATTGTATCTATTGATGACGTTCTTAAGTGAGGGCAGGGAGCGCTCGATCCACCTTTTTTGGTCATTCTCACCGTGGAAGATTGGAAGGAATGTGGAAAATCCGGTCTCCTGAATGGCTATTCTTTTTCCAAAGCAAGGGTCAGCTTGTGTTTGGGTCTTAGCGCATAACCTCTCAAGCGGACTCCAGTCGTCGTAGTTTCCGAAATACCATGTGCCTGGATAATGGTCAATCCCAATAATATCTATGCTTCTCCCCGCCGCGAGCATCCAGTAATTAAGCTTTAGTTCCCACCACGGTATTGAAGAAATAAAGTTGACGATGATTTCAGAACTGCTGTCCTGTGATCTTATACCAGCGGAGCCGGCCCTGAATAGTTTCCAGTCATCCCAGGGAAGCACGAAGTCACGGGGGCTGTCCGCTTCATTCCATACCTGGTAGAAGTAAACATAACGGCCGAACCTTTTCGCTATTTCCCTCGAATATTCATAAAACTCCCAGAAAAATGATGCCGGGTTTTCGAAATACAGGTTGCGTGCCCATTCAGGGGGTGAACCGACAACGACCTGAACCTGTAATCCATGCTTTGCCGCGAACTCAACGTACCACTTGAACCATTCGAACCTCTT
>JACVIW010000224.1 GCA_015711695.1 Candidatus Geohydrothermomicrobium daggyaiense | reverse complement strand
CCCTCGGTAGTCATGTCGTTCAAGTTTATGTGAGTAACCTCTACATGACCGAAAGGCGATTCCAAAAGGCTTTCCGGGTCAACCGCGAAACCATGATTCTGTGCTGTTATCTCAACTTTGCCCGTCTCACGGTTCAATACAGGTTGATTACCACCGCGGTGACCGAATTTGAGCTTATATGTCCTCCCGCCTAAAGCAATGCCAAGGATCTGGTGCCCCAGACATATGCCGAAAACCGGCACCTTCCCTAATATTTTTCTTACCGCCTCAATCGCGTACTTTACCGCAGCGGGGTCGCCCGGACCGTTTGAGAGAAAAACCCCGTCCGGGTCGAGAGCGAGCACTTCCTCTGCCGTTGCGCTTGCTGGAACCACTGTTACCTTGCAACCGTGCGCATTCAAGAGACGTAATATGTTGAGTTTGATCCCGAAGTCGTAAGCTACTACGCGAAAATTACCATTTTTACTGGCAGTACCAGACACATATTCATAAGGACTCTGCGTGGTCACATCTTTTACAAGGTCTCTTCCGACAAGAGTTGGCGCATCCCGCACTTTCTCGTGCAGGCTTTGGGGATCATCGTCGAGGGTACTGATTATCCCTTCCATCGCCCCTTCGGTCCTTATATGTTTGGTTAACTTCCTCGTATCAATGCCTTCTATGCCAATCACTCCATGCTCTTTGAGGAAAGAATCCAGATCACGTTCGGCTCGCCAGCTGGAGGTAATGCGCGATAGTTCTTTCACTATAAATCCACCCATGTAGACTCGGTCGGATTCCATATCCTCACTGTTCACGCCGTAATTGCCTATAAGGGGGTACGTCATGCATACCATCTGACCGGCGTAAGAGGGATCTGTGAGTATCTCCTGGTACCCGCACATGCTGGTGTTGAAACATACCTCGCCGGTAAACTCCCCGTCCGCTCCGAACGCCTTTCCCACAAATAGGGTTCCGTCCCTTAACATGAGGTATGCCTTTTTAGCTTTCCCTACGCTTGAATCCTTGCTCAATTTAAAAACCTTTATCATATCAGTCACCTTTAGTCGCGTCGTATCCATGAGTAACGGATAAGCGTTACTTTTCAAACGTGCAGGTACGCAAAAAGGACAGTGGCTTTATTCAAGTTTCGCTTTTACCTCCATATTCTCAAGAACGACCCTACCGCTAAAAATGGTGTGTATGACCTTTCCCTTAACTTTCCAGCCAGCAAAGGGCGAGTTTTTGGATCTCGATTTAAACATTTGAGGATCCACAACCCATTCGAAATCAGGATTGAATACGGTTATGTTTGCCGGCGCTCCTTCCTCGATCAACGGCGAATACCCGAAGCGCTCGAGTCTCATAATCCTCGAAGGCGCAAGCGTCATTTTCTCAAGAGCTCCCTCGAGTGAGAGAACCCCATTTTCGACAAGAACACTTATCACCAGAGCAAGACAGGTCTCAAGACCCACCATTCCGAACTCAGCCCTATCAAACTCGGTCTCTTTCTCGTGAAGAGCGTGAGGAGCATGATCAGTAGCTATGACATCAACAGTTCCGTCCGCCAAGCCCTCAAGTACCGCTTCAACGTCCGCTCTTGAACGCAGTGGAGGGTTCACCTTCAGGTTCGTGTCATAAGTCACCAGGTACGAGTCATCGAGCGTGAAGTGGTGAGGCGTTACCTCACATGTGACCCTTGAGTTGCGCCTTTTAGCGTCTCTTAAGAGCATAATAGTTTCAGCCGTGGAGACATGCGCTATGTGAAGCTCGGCATTCGTTTTCTCGGAGAGGCAGATATCTCTGAAAACACCTATCTCCTCCGCCTCCCGGGGTATACCTCTCAAACCCAGAAGAGTTGAATAGAAACCCTCGTTCATCTGACCGCCGGCGGTCAGGCTTACATCTTCGCAATGGGAGATTATCAGCGAGTCCATGGTCCTTGCATACTCCATGGCGCGACGCATTATCTCGGAATCCGTTACAGTGCTCCCATCGTCAGAAAAACCCCTGACCATAGCCCGGCAGCTTCCCATCTCGCCCATGGGGGCAAGCGCCTTGCCTCCCCTGCCCTGCGTGATTGCCCCATGGGGCAGAACCATGCAAAGACCTTCGTCAACACCCCTGTCAAAAACGTATTCAGCAACAGACGCGTTATCTATAGGTGGGTCTGTATTTGGCATGCAACAAACAACTGTGAACCCCCCGGAAACCGCGGCGCGGCTTCCACTGCCAACATCTTCTTTATATTCCATGCCTGGCTCACGGAGGTGAACATGCATGTCGATGAAACCAGGAGAAACGATACAGCCTTCCGCGTCAAGAATTTTTGCCCCGGTAGGCTGTATCCCCCTGTCGATTCGCTTTATGATTCCTTCATGTATTAAGACGTCTATTTCTGAGGAAATGCCAGCACCTGGCGAATATACTCGTCCCTTCTTGATAAGTATCTTCTGGCTGTTTCCTCTCAAATCGATCCTCCCCACATGAAATTTACACCTGTTATTTTAAAGACACAGAGTATCTTCCGCTGATTCCTCTCAATCTGAGCCCCCAACCCCAGTTGGCCCTCCAAGCAGTTCGTATAGAACCGCCATCCGTACCGCAACTCCGGCAGCAACCTGCCCGGTTATGACAGGCTCCACTTCATCCGCAACTACTGAGGCTATCTCAACCCCGCGATTCATCGGGCCGGGATGCATCACGAGCGGTTTTCTTTTGAGCCTCGACCAACGAGTTTGCGTGAGTCCGTACTGAAGTGTGTATTCGCGAAGCGACGGGAATCTCGACTCGGATACTCGCTCGAGCTGTATTCTCAGCAGATAGAGAACATCGCACCACTGGAGCGCCTCATCAATTGAACCGGTTATCTCGACCCCCATCTCTTCGATTCCCGCCGGAAGCAGGGAACGGGGGGCCACAAGAAGAACACTTGCCCCCACCTTGTTCAGAGCAAGAATGTTGCTCCGGGCAACCCTCGAGTGATCAATGTCACCTACTATAGCGACCTTCAATCCCTCGAGCTTTCCGAGGCGCTCCCGCATTGTGTAAAGGTCGAGGAGCGCCTGTGTGGGATGCTCGTGCATGCCGTCTCCGGCATTTATTACCGAGCAGTCAACCCACTGCGTCAACAACCTGGGCGCTCCTGCCGAGGAGTGCCTTATTACCACGGCATCTACTCCCATCGCAACTATCGTTTTAGCAGTGTCCTTCAGGCTTTCGCCTTTGGAAATGCTGCTTGCGCCAGCGGTGAAAGTCACAACGTCAGCCGAAAGCCTCTTCGCCGCAAGTTCAAAGGACATTCGTGTCCGGGTGCTCGGCTCGATGAACATGTTAACGATGGTCTTTCCACGTAGAGCAGGCACTTTCTTGACGGGTCTTTTAGAGACCTCGGCAAACGAGCGGGCGGAATCGAGCAGACGTATTATGTCCTCGCTTGAGAGATCGTTTATCGAAAGCAAATGCCTTCTGGTGCCGGAGTGCATCAAAGGATCGAATTTTAAGGTTTTCGAAACGCCAGTTTTCAAAGGATCGGGAGTGCTCATTATTTCTCCTCCCCTATCTCGACCATGTCCACATTGTCTGTTTCCTCGAGCGATACTTTTACACGTTCCCGCCCGGATGTCGGAATGTTTTTTCCGACATAGTCAGCGCGTATTGGTAGCTCACGATGTCCCCTGTCAACAAGGACCGCGAGCTGAATCTTTCTGGGTCTTCCGAGGTCTATAAGCGCATCCATGGCTGCTCTGGTGGTTCTCCCCGTGTAGAGGACATCATCAACCAGCACAATGACCCTGTCGTTAATATCGAAGTCAATCCTGGTTACCCCGACCGGGGAAGCCTTCCTTGCCACCACATCGTCTCTGTACATTGATACGTCAAGCACACCTACATCTGGTTCTCTTCCCTCAATCTCGCCTATAAGTTTCGCGATCCTTCTTGCAAGAAAGACACCTCTCGTCCTTATTCCAACCAGTGCGATGTCACTTGCTCCGCGATTCTTCTCGAGTATTTCATGGGCAACTCTTTTGAGAATTCTCGAAATATCATCTCCATCGAGTAACTTTGCCCTCGCGACAAACGCCAAAAACATCACCCCTCATCCACACCAAAACTGTAAATCGCTGACAGGCACCAGACTACAGTTTGGAAATCCAAGTCTGGGAGTTGGTGGCATTCAATGACCTGGTGGCTGCTTCCACGGAGATTACTGAATCTATAAAAAGAGACTTCTCTCGCGGTTGAAAGAAGCCTCGCTTTTTCAGTCATAATTTTTGCATCTCCCTTCCTAGCCTCACCGGACTAGTTTAAAGGTTTTCAAAAGAATAGCACTCAGTC
>MU158465.1:2593-4326 GCA_015711695.1 Candidatus Geohydrothermomicrobium daggyaiense | reverse complement strand
TCTGTATCCCCCATATCAGCACTGAGGTTTGCTGTCATGAACTCAACAGGATAATGTGCCTTTAAGTATGCTGTCTGGTATGCAAGATATGCATAGGCTGCGGAATGAGATTTGTTGAATCCGTATCCGCCAAATTTTTCAATAAGATCGAAAATGCTTGCGGCGGTTTTCTTCTCGATACCAGCCGAAACTGCTCCCTCAATAAACTTATCACGATGCCTCTGCATTATCTCTGGCTTTTTTTTCGCCATCGCTTTTCTTAGTTCATCTGCCTCCAGACCACTGTACCCGGCAAGAATCTGAGCAATCTTCATTGCCTGTTCCTGGTAAACAATTACGCCGTAAGTTTCTTTGAGAATATTCTCAAGCGAAGGGTGCGGGTACTTTACCGGGACCCTGCCGTGCTTGTGGTCTATGAACACTTTGTGCATGTTGCTTTTCAGAGGACCCGGCCGGTAGAGGGCAATCAAGGCGATAAGGTCTTCGAACTTATTAGGCACCATTTCCTTCATCAGCGCTCGCATTCCCGGGGATGCCAGCTGAAAAGTTCCTATCGTCCTTCCGCTCTGAATTAACCTGAAAGTATCAGGATCGTCTATCGGCACATTGTCGATATCAAGCGTGATTCCGTGCCTTTCCTGTATGAGTTTGACTGCGAGTTCGAGAAGCGTCTGATTACGGAGTCCAAGAAAGTCCACTTTCAGAAGACCGAGTGCCTCAATATCATACATGTCAAATTGAGAGACTATCTCGTCCTGGCTTCCACCTTTTCGTTGAAGTGGCATGTATTTCGTGAGCTCATCATCCGCTATTACGACACCAGCGGCGTGAACCGTGTCATGCCTTACCAATCCCTCAAGACTGCGAGCAGTTTCTATGACCTCTCTTATTGACGGATCGTCGCTGTAGGCTTCACGTAATTCAGGAGACATTTCAAGAGCCATATCAATAGTCATGCTCGGGTCATCGGGTATTAGTTTTGTTATAGCGTCCATTCTTTTGAATGGCACTTCAAGAACCCTTCCTACATCTTTTACCGCAGCTCGGGCGTTAAGCGTGGAAAAAGAAACAATCTGCGCAACCTTTTCTCTGCCATACTTCTGGACGACGTAGTCTATTACCTCCTGTCTCCTTGTGTGGCTGAAGTCGATATCTATATCCGGCAACGCTATTCTTTCGGGATTTAAGAATCTCTCGAAAAGCAGACCAAATTTGAGTGGATCGATGGTGGTGATCCCAAGAGCATACGCGACTAGACTCCCCGCAGCAGAGCCTCTGCCCGGTCCAACTCTTATACCCTTATTTTTCGCGAACGTGACAAAGTCCCAGACAATAAGGAAATAGCCGGAAAAACCCAGTTCTTTTATGACTTTAAGTTCTTTGTTGAGCCTTTCTTCGACTTCTGGCGTCACATGGGAGTATTTTTCCTTTATTCCTTTCCTCGCAAGATGTTCGAGGTAAGAATCGGTATCGAAGCCTTCCGGGGGTATGAAACGTGGCAGGTAAATCTTCCCGAGTTCTATCTGAACGTCACAGTTGCGAGCGATCTCGGCGGTGTTAGTTATCGCTTCGGGAAAATCGGGAAACAGTTGACGCATTTCTTCAGGCGACTTCATATAGAACTCGTCGCTGGAGAATTTCAGCCTTCTCTCATCCCTCGCGAACGACCCGGTCTGTATACATAGCAGGTAATCATGAGCTTTCGCGTCTTCACGTCGAAGATAGTGTATGTC
>MU158465.1:0-2583 GCA_015711695.1 Candidatus Geohydrothermomicrobium daggyaiense | reverse complement strand
TGAGGAATCTGTTGACCTCCTTCTGCTCCTCTATACCGTGATCCATAAGCTCGAGGTAGAAATTACCTTCACCGAATATATCAAGGTACCGGTCAATAAGTAATAACGCTTCCTTTTCACCTTTTTCAAGAAAGACTGAGGGGATCTCGCCCTTGAGACAGGCGCTGAGAGCAATAAGCCCACCGGAGTGCTCCCTCAGTACTTCCTCATCAACTCTTGGGCGATAATAGAAACCCTCGGTGAAACCACGCGTCACAATTCGAATCAAGTTTTTATATCCGGTATTGTTCTTGGCGAGAAGAACAAGATGGTTTAACCGGTCGTCCGGGCCGCCTTGTTTTGAGAACCTTCCGTTCGGAGCTATGTAAATCTCCGCTCCTATTATTGGATGGACACCTGCCGCATGAGCTTTTCTGTAAAAGCTCAAAACGCCATACATCACGCCGTGATCCGTTATCGCTATTGAATCCATACCTAATTGCTTTGCCATTTCCAGGGCAGCATCAATCCTGCAAGCCCCATCCAGAATCGAGTATTCAGTGTGAACATGAAGATGCACAAAATCCGACACCGCGCTTCACACTCCAGATTGATCCTCGCCAGCAGAGAAACGCCCGGCTATCAATTATCTCACCTCGTTCAAGTATATTCACTCGCAACTCTAAAATTCCTTGACAAACAAATATTTTCTCGATTTCAGATAATACAACCGGTAACTATCATCAATGCGTCGTATAATCAATTTGAGAGAACAGCAAAATATTGAATTTTAAGTATACTGTTACGTGTTCAGAAAGAGAGTGAGTATGAGATTAAGCTACAGCGCAATTTCAACATATCAAGTATGTCCGATGCAGTATAAGTTCAGGTATGTTGACAAAATGCCGGCCCTTCCAAGCCCGGCTATTTCTTTCGGAAGAAGTCTGCATGAAGCGCTCAGGTGGTTCTATGATGTCCCAACTCCAGACCCACCATCGCTGGAAGAGCTCATTGATTACCTTGAGACATGCTGGATTAGTGAAGGCTACGCGAGTCCCGAGGAAGAAGCCAAGTATTTTTTTCACGCAATGTCTGTCTTGCATGTATTTTACAAAACCAATATAGAGGATTTCCGAATTCCGCTTGCCCTTGAACAGAGTTTTCTCGTTGACCTTGATTTCTGCGAACTTTCAGGGGTCATTGACCGCCTTGACAAGAGGGAAACGGGAGAAATCGAGATCATAGATTATAAGACGAACCGTAGAGTTCCGCCTTCCAACAAGTTGTATGAGGACCTTCAACTTCCTATCTACCATATCGCTACCATACAGACCTGGGATCTTACGCCAGATATGGTTACTTTCTATTACTTAATCCCGAATCATCGCCACACCATTAAGGTAACCAATGAATGGCTCTCAAAAGCCGTTGAGACAATACGCAAAGTGGTAACCCGCATAGAGGCTGAAATCTTTGATCCTCGCGAAAACGCGCTTTGCCCGTGGTGTGATTATTTAGATGATTGTCCGCTCATGAGAAATAAATTGATATCAAAAAAATCTTCAGAGCCACCTGATATGGAAATAGGAATGGTTGTTGATGAGCTGATTTCCCTCAAGAAACGAATACCCGGGATGTTAAGGAGGGCTCAAGGTCTTGAAAAGATTCTCCGCGCTTATTTATACGACAGAAGGATTAACGCGGTCGCGGGTTCCAGCGGCATTGTGTCTCTTGACAGGAGTGGAAATATCTGTGTTGTGCATGAAACTGGATCGACGGAGATTGAATCAGAAAACGGATAAAGTTATGAATTTGAGCATATAGAAGACAAACTCAATTCGCGAGCCGGAAAAAAGTCCCACTCTTAATTAAGAAAGAGCCCCAAAACAGGCAATTTTCTATCCGTTAGACTCTGGATACTATGCTCAGCGTGGTCTATCATCAATATATCTATGTATCCATGCTTCCTGGATTTTTGCGTTAACGTATCGTTCACTGGGGTGATGAATTTGATAATCGTGATGTCAGGTAACGCCACAAAAGAGCAGATTGACGCAGTGATCGAGAAAGTGCATTCTTTCGGACTGCGAACACACCCAATATTTGGGGTGAGAAAAACGGTGATAGGAATTATAGGCGATGATAAGACACGAGTGGTAGAAAATATGAGCGGCATGCCTGGGGTTGAGAAAATAATACCAATACTCCAGCCCTACAAGTTCGCGGGTCGAGAAGTCCATCCTGATGATTCAATCATAGAACTCGATGGTGTTCAGATTGGCGGGGAGGAAATAGTGGTTATGGCTGGGCCCTGCGCTGTAGAAAGCAGGGAACAACTTCTCTCCACCGCGAGAAAAGTTCGTGAATCAGGAGCAAAAATTTTGCGCGGGGGTGCATACAAGCCTCGAACATCTCCCTATTCATTCCAGGGCCTCGGGGAGGAAGCTTTAAAACTGCTTGCGGAAGCAAGAGAGGAAACAGGCTTGTTAATAATAACTGAGGTTATGGATCCAAGAAATGTGGAACTTGTCTCAAAGTACGCGGACATCCTTCAAATTGGCGCGAGAAATATGCAGAATTTCCCGCTTCTTACAGAAGCGGGCC
>JACVIW010000221.1 GCA_015711695.1 Candidatus Geohydrothermomicrobium daggyaiense | reverse complement strand
TACATGTTCTTTCTGAATTGGGCTTGGTGAGTCACATCGTTGAGGGTATGTTATTCACATATGTGATTTATGAGAACCAGGGTTCCAGGTATAATTCAAGTGCGTTTGCAGGATGCGGAATGCCGTACGGACGAGGTTTTTTTCAAAGGGGATGAGTTATGCATCGTCCCGGATGGGCAGAAGTAGATTTTCCTGTTCTTGTTATCCAGAATGTGTCCAAAGTATATGAAATGGGAGATTGCCAGGTCCATGCTTTGAAACACACCTCCCTTGCTGTGAGGGCAGGTGAGATGATTGCAATAATGGGACCATCCGGGTCTGGTAAATCGACACTTTTACAGATAATGGGCTGTCTGGACCGCCCTACAACAGGGAAAGTGCTCATCGACGGCGAGGATGTAAGCCTTCTTTCGGATGTTGAACTGGCAAGGACAAGAAACTCAAAACTGGGTTTCATTTTCCAGGCTTTTAATCTCATGCCTCACGAAACTGCCTTACACAATGTTGAGGTTCCACTGCAGTATGCGGGTTTAGGCAGAAGAGAAAGAAGGCGCCTTGCGGAAGAGGCTCTCCGAGCGGTTGGTCTTGGAGAAAGGCTCTTCCACCGCCCGGCGGAGCTTTCGGGTGGTCAGCGTCAGAGAGTTGCTATTGCCAGAGCAGTCGTAAATAAACCTCTGGTGATACTCGCCGACGAACCAACAGGAGCCCTGGATGTAAAATCTGGAATTGAAGTAATGGGGATACTCCAGCGTCTTAATCAAGAAGGCAGGACAATAGTAATAGTCACGCATGATCCCGGAATTGCCGAATACGCAAGCCGGATTGTGAGAATTTCCGATGGAAGGATAACAAGCGAGGAACTGGTAGAGTCCCCGAAGGTCGCCGGGGAGCGCAAGGTCATGGTACCCGCCGCAGGGATTATGCCAGGCGGCGTGTCTATGAGAGCAGCACGGAGAGGTGAGGAATTTGCACACACGCCTGCCCAGGCAACATATGGATATTCCGTATGTGGCGTTTGTGGTTTATCCAATCGTCCTCAAGCCATTTTTTGTAGAAATTGTGGCACTCAAATGGAATTCGCAAGAAGCGAGTCTTATCGGATGAAGCCAGAGGCAACTCCCCAGGCCGCTCGAAGTATTCACAGTTGTTCGGAATGTGGGGCTTCAAACAGGCCGAAAGCGAGGTATTGCGCCTATTGCGGGAAATACATGACTTGATTTGCTTTCTTTATTAAGACCATTGCTTTTGCTTCAGGAGTTGTTTTCGATTCATTGGGGAAAGGGATTAAATGTCATTTAGCGAACTTGTTAGAACCGCTCTGCATTCTCTGAGGATAAATCCTCTGAGGTCCGCCCTTTCTATTCTGGGTGTAGTGTTCGGCATTACCGCTGTTGTTGTGCTGATTTCCATGGGAAATGGTGTCAGGGCAGAGATAACCGAGCAAATAAGAAAATTGGGAACAAATCTAATCGTGGTCAGAAGCGGTGCGGAGGAGGAAAGTTCTGATGCTATGCCTAATGCTGCTCTGAGGGCTGAACAGGTTGCGACGAGCACGCTCGTTTATGAGGATGTTGATGCCCTGAAGAATGTGGAAGGTGTAAAGAGCGTTTCCGGGATTATCAACCAGTTTATTAAGGTTGAGCGCGAAGGAAAGTCTGTGACTGTTAACCTCATCGGCGGAGATTCCGCAATTGAGGACGTCAGGGAACTTGAGTTTGAGAAAAAAGCTGATAGCTGGTCTCTTGGAAGCCAGGAGCAGGGTACGTGTGCTGTGGGTCATAAGATTATGACCGCTCTTTTTGGGGAAAGGAACGACATCATCGGGGAAAAGGTCAGAGTAGGAACAAATGAGTTTGTTATCAAAGCGGTTACCAAGGAGAAGAAAAAATCACTCTTTTCCGATCCAAACAGGGATTTCTACGTCACCCTTGAGGATGCAAGGAATGTTTTTGGCGTAGGTGGCACCGAGAAGGTTCTGGAGATAAATGTTTTGATCGATGAGAGCGATACCCCGAGCCAGGTGAAGCAAAGAATTGAGGAAAAACTTGACGATATTCACCAAAAGCGCGCTCCTCAGGGTGCCGGATGGACCAGGGATTTTAACGTTTCGACGCAGGAAGAACTCATGTCATCCTATGATCGAATTCTGAGTATCCTGAATGCACTGGTTTTAGGAATAGCCCTCGTTGCTCTTTCAGAAAGCGGTATAGGGGTTTCCAACATCATGTATATCTCAGTAAAGGAGAGAACAAGAGAAATTGGAGTGCGTCTTGCGCAGGGGGCATCCAAAAGAGACATTCTTACTCAGTTTTTGATCGAGTCAACAACCCTGTGTGTCATTGGCGCTGTTGTTGGTGTTCCTCTTGGACTTGTGGTATCTGTTCTGGTGGATGGTCGAACCGACCTGCCTGCGAAAACCCCTTTGTGGGGTGTGGTTGTTGCTTTTGGGGCTGCGTTATTAGTTGGTATAGCCGCGGGTGTATATCCTGCATGGAAGGCAACCCAGGCCGATATTGGGGTAGCTCTGAGGGCTGAGTAGAAAGTTGAGCAACTTCTAATTGTGCTGGTTTATGCAGGGGTGTTGTTAAATTGAAGAGATGCAGTCATTGTGGAGAGGAAAATCTTGATGACGCACGCTTTTGTGACCAGTGC
This sequence comes from Candidatus Geohydrothermomicrobium daggyaiense, assembly GCA_015711695.1. GTDB lineage: Bacteria > Actinomycetota > Geothermincolia > Fen-727 > JACVIW01 > Geohydrothermomicrobium > Geohydrothermomicrobium daggyaiense. The sequence continues at coordinate 1,697 of JACVIW010000221.1, read as the reverse complement.
GGCGCACCATTCGAGGTTACGAGGAAACCCCCTACCATAAACGTGGATGCGCCTTTGGGATTTATTGTATCTATGATCACGGGAAAGGAATTTGAACTAATCCCTGACAGGGAGATGCTTATTGGTCGTGGTGATAGCGTTCGCGGGATCAACCCGGATGTGCATCTTTCAGATTCCGCGGCAATATCCAACGGGGTTTCACGTGTTCACGCCAAGATATTCTGCGAGGACAGTGTTTACTACGTTGCTGATTTGAACAGTACAAATTCGACTTTCCTGAATGATATACGGGTTGATCCTCAAAAGCCCCAGAGACTGAAAGATGGGGATATCATCAAACTGGGTCGTTATCCTTTGAAGGTAAGATTGACATGATTTTATGGCCGGTAAAAACTCTTAATCGCTGAACGGGGGTGAAGATCACATGACTGCCTATCAAATGCCGGTCCTTCAGGTCGAAACAGGCCCTGCCGCTGGTAAGCGATTTCCTCTGTACAAAGATGTGATTACCATAGGTCGCCTTGAGGATAATGACATTTGCCTCCAGGATACGCTTATATCCAAGCATCACGCAAGGGTCATAGCCCACCAAAGCGCATATCTTCTTGAGGACCTTGGCAGTTCGAACGGGACATTTGTCAACGGAGAAAGAATCACAAGCCACCTGCTCTCCGACGGGGATGTTGTATATCTGGGGGACACAACTTTGACGTTCTGGTCGGGCATGGGAGCAGTTGAATCGGTTGCTGGCACACCGGCTAAAGGAATGAAAAAGAAAAATATCCTCGTGATGGTGCTTTCCATTGCTGGGTTTCTTGTTATTGCCGGATTGGCAGTTGCTTTAATACTCATTTTCGGGGCAGAAAAAGATGAGATAAAGCCAGAGGTTAAAGTTATTTCTCCACCAGATGGTTTTAACATTGAACTGAAGCTTCCCGTGAACTCAATGACCGAAGTGCCGATCAAGGTTTCGGCTTCGGATGATAAAGGCCTGGACAAGATTGTCATATTTATTAATGAACAAGAAGAAAAGACACTCAAAGCCATAAATGCGACAAAAAAGAGTGGCGCGAAAGGTCAATGGAAATCGGAAGAGTTTGAGTTCAAGTGGGGTGTCAATAAAGAGGGGGACTATCTGGTAAGAGTCAAAGCCTTTGATTGGAAGGGAAACACGAGCGATAGCGACCCTGTGCATTTGCGCGCAAAGGAGGGTCCGGAGATTATGATTTGCAGGGATTACGTTGCGAAGATAGACGGGCTGATCGCTGAGTTTGTTGCGTACCGGAAGAAGTTCCAGGCTGCATACACAGGCGCGAAAAACGGTACTATATCCTATCCCGAGGCGGGTTATGTGTTCAATGAGGTGGGAAACCAGAGAAGAGACCTGTTTGGCAGGCTCAACTCCATCTCTCCCCCCGCGCCTTTCGTGGGAGCGCACACTCTTTTTTCGCAACAGATCTCTTACGCCATTAAAGCTGATGATTTGGCTGTTCTCTGGGCACGAGATATGTCCATTTGGGAAAGCTCTGGAGATTACTTTGATGAACCTCCCGACCCAAACGGATATGAGAAACAGATGCAGAGCGCGAGCGCTGCATCCCAAAAGAAAGCGCTCGAGTTTAGAAACGAGTACAATGCGCAGAGAGCGGCGCAACTGAACGCCGGACCAGGACCCGATCCAGCGGCATAAAACCCGT
>JACVIW010000220.1 GCA_015711695.1 Candidatus Geohydrothermomicrobium daggyaiense | reverse complement strand
GTTATAGCATGGAAGCCCACCCTGAAGAAACATTGTGCCCCGCTCAGGCGGTTTCCCCCCAATAAGCACCTCACCGGTATTCACAGTCAACCATGACACGCTTCCATCGAGCATGGAGACATCAAGATGCTGTCCTTCACCTGTCTTAAGTCTGTGAATATATGCGGCAAGAATCGAAAAAGCACCAAACAAACCACCTGCCCCAACATCAGCAACTTGAACGCCGCAGATACCAGGTGGCTCGCCTTTTTTGCCAGTTATGCTGAGGACGCCGGCGTAGGAGAGGTAGTTTATGTCGTGACCGGCAAAATCCCTGTATGGACCGTCCTGCCCGTACCCCGTAATCGAGCAGTATACTATAGCGGGATTAACCTCGCGGACTGTCTCATACCCCAGACCAAGTCTTTCCATTACCCCGGGCCTGAACTGCTCCACAAGTACATCCGCCCAGCACGCGAGTTCTAGAAGGAGCTCCCTTCCCTGGGTTTTTTTAAGATCTATTGCGACGCTTCTCTTGTTGCGGTTAATCACGTGAAAATGAATGCTCATACCCGAACTGGTAAGCGGTGGCTGCATGCGCAGGTAGTCTCCGGCTACCGGATCCTCGACCCTTATCACATCCGCTCCGAGGTCAGCGAGAATATGGGTGCAAAACGGTCCGGGAAGCAACCTCGTCAGGTCAACAACCTTCATTTCTGAAAGAGGCATGGGCATACTTCTCATCTCCTAAAATTTGTTAATAAGGTGCAAAAAAGTATCACAAATATGACAGTCGAATTCAACAGCGCGGGCATCCGGGCTCTGGCAGGTTTCGGGCGGAAAACCTGAATAAATGACCCTCCACTAGATATATTTTACTCGCCAGGTGGCTAAGCACAGCGATCCAGGTCATATCGAAAAATCTTCATGAAACGATTCTGTGAAACGAAACAGTGAGAAAAAAAGCGTCTGCGAAATACATCGGAATCAGAACTATATCCGGGTTTAAATTTATTTTAGGCGGCACCCAGGAAAAGAAAATGACGATCACTCCGATTACGGTCAGCGGCGTAAGAAATAGGCATGTTATCCTGAATTGCCATACAAGCGACTTGTCGAGAAAGACTACAACCGCCAAAAGGCTCATAATAATGGTAAGCGGTATCATAGAAACAAGCAGTCTTTCGGCGCCGAATACAACTCCGGATGTCTTAAAGCCCGCCGATCTGTCAAAAGGCACATCATTTACTACTGTCGGAATATAGACAATCGCTATGAAAAGAGCGCCCCAGAAAAGATAGGCAATTGAAGGAGATCTCGCCTTCCCGACGGACAAACCCGCAAATAGAGAAAAACCCATACCCAGTATATTGCACAAAATATCCGTTAATGGTAGACCCTTCAATTTTATTCTTGGATGGCTGTACAAAACACCCACGACAAGAATGAAACATACAATATAGAGCAACACCCTCAACCCGGCGTAAAGAGAGAGTCCCACTGCGAATACCAAAGAAACCGCGAAAGCTGCGAAGGTCTCGCGCTTACTCATCTCGCCGGTGACAAAAGGCTGCTTTTTCAAGTCCATGTCTTTGAAAACACCTGTGAAAATCCTGTCGGCCTCAACATCAGAATAAAAATTGAGCGTACTAGAAAAGAAACTCGCACAGAAAAACGAGATTATAGCCGCTACTGCCCGCGAAATGGAAACCTCAGGATCACTTGCGGACGCCACTGACAGCCCGAGTACAAAAGGGAAGAAAAAAGCGAGCGCTATCTTCACCCTGAAAAGTTTAATGTATTTCCCCATTACCGACACCTTTTTGCATGAGCCATAGACCCTCTTCAACCAGAAGAAACCAACTCATCAGCGGAAATTTCAAAACTTAACGTCATTCCTGTCTAACCTTTAATAGATGTTACCATCATGATTAGGGTTTCGTACTTCCAATCACTTCTGCGAAAATCGTCGCGACCCGAAATCGATTTATTCTTTTACCAGCCTGTAAACAACAAGGCCGAAATAGAAAGCAAGCATTGCAGCTAACGGGACAACCATGTACATTGGATTGATCTCAATATGTGGGGGTCTGTAACGAATAAGAATAAATAAAGTGGCAATAATAGAAGCAGCAGTTGCGACCGAGTCGAATAAGCGGTATTCCCACGAAATCTCTTTTGTAAATGTTATCAGGGTTCCTAACGGCAACAGAACAAAATTCAGCATAGCCATGGCAAATAGCATTCGCTTTTGCCCAAACACAACAGCCGATGTTCTGAACCCAGCTCGCGCGTCAAAGAAAACATCATTAACCACGCTTGGAATGTAAAGCAGCGCGGCAAGAAAAAAGCCGAAAATCATTGGAAGGATAGGAGGAAAATTAGAGGAGACAATCGACATGCCAGCAATCAAAAGAAGCACAGCGCCAAAAGAGTTCGTTAGGACATCGAGTATTGGTCTGCCCTTAAAACGGATAAGAGGGTGAGAATAAATGACACCGAGAAGCACTACTGACCCGATCATAAACAGCGCGAAACGATAATTGACCAGAAACGAAAAGAGCACACAACCAGCGCCGGTAACGAAAAGAATAATATACGCATCTTTGCGGCCAAGTTCTCCCGTCACAAAAGGCTGACGGCTTATATCCTGGTCTTTGTAAAGTCCGTCATGTATCCTGTCAGCCTCCACATCAGAATAAAAGTTCAAGGTGCTTGAAAACATGGAACCGCAAAAAAAAGCGATAAGGGCAAAAAGGATTGAGAGACCAAGATTTACACTGCGGTAAACTTGATTTGAAACTGGAACAGCCTTTCCACTCTTTAAGTCACCCATACCCGCGCACAGCGCCAAAATGAGTGGAAACAGGTATATAAGAACTGTTTTCGGTCTAAACAACTTAATGTATTTCACACCCTGACCTTCTTGAGTTTTCTTTAAGCGAGACAGTATCTGTCGCATAAGCAATTCTACACCTAAGATAAATGTTAATTTCACCGGTCAGGTTAGATAACAATGAAAAATATAAAATATAAAGGAATTGCATCCCCTCAGTTCCTCTTAATATACATGTCGGCCTGCAAGTTTTTGCTACCAATTTTCTTGAGAATAGGGTAACTTTCTTAGCATGAAAGTAGAAATAGAAGTCGCACGCAATTCCACATTCTGCCCGGGCGTCCAGAGAGCAATAAAAATCGTGGAAGCGGAACTATCGGGCTCGAAAAAAATTATTTATACCGCCGGACCTATCATACATAATCCCGAAGTAGTTAAAAGACTTGAATTTTTGGGTCTTAGACTACTGGATCCCAATAAAGACCAAATACCAGAGCTGCATGGAGCCACCGTGATTATCAGGTCCCATGGTATAGATCTTGCTACCGAGGAAAAATTGAAAAAGGGCGGAGCCATTGTCATAGACGCGACATGTCCAAACGTTAAAAGAGCGCAGGAAGCCGCAAAAGCCCTTGAGGACAGAGGGTATCACGTTATCGTGGTTGGTTCAGCAAAACATCCCGAGGTCATCTCGATTGTCGGGAGGCTCAGCAGAAAAGCCACGGTGATTGAAAACCCGGTTCAGGCACGGAAATGGATATGCGATAATCAGGAACTATCAAAAAGAGTCGGAATAATATCTCAGACAACGATCCCGCAAGACCTTTTTCAATCTGTCGTTGAGGCATTCCGCGAGCATCAGATTGAGTTAGCTGTCCGCGACACACGCTGCGAATCAGTGTCCCGGCGACAGAATGAGGCTCTTGAAATGTGCAAAAGGGTGGACCTTATGATTGTCATCGGTGGTAGAAACTCAAGTAACACCGCAAAACTAGCAGAACTATGCAAAGACACGGGTGTTGAAACCATTCACGTTGAAGACCCCAAAGAGATTGAAAGAAAAACAATTGCTGGTTTCAGAAGAATCGGGATAATAGGTGGAGCATCGACCCCTGACTGGCAGATAGAAGAAGGCGTGAAAAGGATAAGATCCCTGGCAGCCCGCCAACCATAATTCTTTCGAAATTTACAATGCCATCCACAACATAACGCATTGGTAAAGAATTTGGCCTTTCGCAAAGACTCACCCCCGAAATTGTTCTGAAGCAATAGTAGGGATAAACTTTGCATGGGTAACGAACCGGAGGTAAGGAAAATGAGAGATTTTGATGTGGTAGTTATCGGGGCAGGGCTTGGGGGACTCACATCGGCAGCTTTTCTGGCAAAAGATGGAAAAAAGGTTCTTGTCGCGGATCGCCATTATGTTCCGGGAGGCTTCGCAACTTCTTTTCTTCGCGGGCGTTTTGAGTTTGAGGTATCGCTTCACGAACTCTCCGGGCTCGGCAGCGAAAACGACCCGGGTCCTGTTCGCAAACTGCTCGATAACCTCGGTGTCACCAG
>JACVIW010000219.1 GCA_015711695.1 Candidatus Geohydrothermomicrobium daggyaiense | reverse complement strand
TGACCGTCGCGTCAAACAGCATCGCTCGTTTTATAGCTACTTCTCTCGCGTGATACCGCGGAGATGAGTCATTTTTGTACGAAGGTTCATGTTCTTCATCGATTACGAAAAGACCTATGTTTTCCAGCGGGGCGAAGACTGCTGAGCGCGTACCGATCACAATTCTTTTCAATCCGTCGCGTACGGAGCGCCACTCATCAAAGCGTTCCCCTGTCCCGAGGGCACTGTGAAGCACCGCTATTTCACCCGGAAATCTCGACTCAAAGCGTTCTATAGTCTGGGGGGTCAGGGAGATTTCTGGAACGAGCACCACCGCGCTTTTTCCTCTGGAAAGCGCTTTTTCTATGGATTGAATGTATACCTCGGTTTTACCCGAACCCGTGACACCCTCTAAAAGGAAAACCCGGTGCCTGCCCGCTTCGATTTCCTCGCTTATCTTGGATAGAGCATGCAGTTGGTGCTCATTTAAAGTAATGTTTCCTGTTTTCGCTTTTGAGGCATGAAGGTTTAAAACTCTGGAGACTTCCTCCCTGTATAGCTGAACAATCCCTTTCTTCTCAAGTGATTTAAGACTTGAAGCGGCCGAAGGGTTGTTTCCGATGAGAAATTTCGCTGGCGCTTCGCCTCCCGAAGCTATGAGTTTTGAGATAATCTCAAGCTGCCTTTTTCCAAGACGCCCTTCGGTTGCTTTTTCCGGCGGAACTCCAAGTCTCACATACAACTTGGTCTTGACCGCCGCTTCAGGCCTGGAAAGCTCAAATTTTTTTCTGACAATTTTCGACTTCTCGAGAATAGAGATAAGTCGGCTCGCTTCAGGACCAGCGTGTCTCTTGAGGACAGTGCTTTCCAGTCTTCCACCTGCCGCGATTATAACGTCTACAAGGGATTTGAGTGCAGGTCTTAACGTACTTACCCCTATATCATCAAGATGACTGTCCTGTATGGCGGGATCAAGCTCAATAATTTCCTTCGCCTTTCGTGACCTTCCAGGAGGTATAAAAAGCCTCAAAGACGAAGAAAGTGGACTGAAATACCGTTCGGATATCCAGGCACAGAGTTCCCTGCTATCCTTGTCGAAAATGGGTGGCTCATCAATCAGTTGAATGATGTTCTTAAGCGTATTGATATCTGCTTTTTCAGGGAAACCCGTAACGAAGCCCACAACTTCTCTTCCGTGAAAAGGAACGACTACGATGGAACCGATGGATATGGTCGCCTTGAGGTCGTCGGGTATGAGGTAGTGAAAGGGCCGACTCGACTCAGGAATAGGCAAATCTATTATCACTTCCGCAATTTTCTTTGAGTTAATCTTAACTCCACCCCCCAATCGGATTATATTACTCAGATGCGACTTCGTTTCCAAAGCTTCAATACAAGACGGCTTAATATGATATTTTCGGGTTGGAACGTCGCGTTTAGCGTCACAAGTGAAAAATTTTAGCCGAGACCGAGTGTGTTTGTGTGTGTTTGTTTTAGTACGCAGGCAAACGTCGCGATGTTAGTTTTGATGTGATTATGCAGGCATGATGTCGCCTGGTAATTAATTAGATTTCATTTGTGCTTTTCCTTCAGGAAGGTTCCGCAATTTTATGTATAATCCATGATCATAGCGGACAAATTTGAGCTTGCGTAGCATTCAAAGAACAGGATAATGCTAACATAATAAACAACACTGGCCTGGCATGACTGAGGAAAGGTGTGATGGAAATGAAACGGACTTGGGTATCTGTCGCAATTTTCCTTGCTTTTATGACAGCCTTTTTCATAATTGGCTGCGGCGGTGGTGGTACAGGAGAAAACGAGTATCAAACGCTGCTTAAGAAAGCTAAAAGTATATTCAATAGCGCCGAGACAAAATGGAAAGACCTCGAGGAAAGGCTCCAGAAGGTGGAAGATAACACCACGAAAGTGGTGATGGCAGCAATGTCCGGGAATCTTTCCGGATTCGAGCCCGGAAAATCACCAGGTCTTGCTGACGCAGCAAAGGCATTGCTGCCTGACATCGACTCGCTCAAAGCCGAGTACCAGGGGCTGATTGATCCGAAGATGGAAGAATACAAAGGCGTTGACAGTTATGTCAAATACGCTAAGGAAATGATCCAGGCTCTGGATATCCAGAAAAACGCGACTCTACGTGGCGTAACTTTCCTGGAGAAGCTTGACCCCCTAATCGCCGCGGGCAATGTCGATGCTCTCAAATCAACGGTTGACCAGTCAATAGAATCTGGTGAGGTTGGGGAGATACAAAAGCTTCAGAAAGAAGCGAAGGATGCTTTCGATAAAGCAAAAGAGATCAAAGAAGAACAGAGACTTGGCACTTAAGATCTTATCCTCCGAAGCGTCGTAAATGAGCCCCGGGACAGAGGCGGGCGGTGTCTTCTCGCTTCTAACAGTGAAGGCCGCTTACTACTTGATTTGCTGGGTATTTCTTGACTGAGTTAGCGAATCCATATAGGAAGAAACGCACGGCTTTGTTTTTCATCGGTGATGCTCGGGGGAAGCGAGGATGACCTTGGTAAAATCTAACATGATTTGATGAGCTATTCCGCACACACCCGTAAAAACGCGACAGGAAGCTGGGTCAATAGTGGTTTTTCAGCCGTGAGTGAACAAAAATTTAAAGAGCATCGCGCCGATCCGTAATGATGCCTGTGGCATCGAGTTGAACGGTGGGTATCTGCTTGTTTTCGCGGAAGCGCATAAGTCTTCTTTGTTTGACCCTCCACATTTCGCCGTTTTTTGTGGATGACAGTATTGCGTGAAGGATATGTACGCGATGGGATGTTTTCTTCATAGGATGATTGTTGTCGTTTTTTCAGGCGGCTTCAATGATACATCAGGACAACTATTCCCCAAGGGTTTTTCTTCAGCGCTCAAACACTACTCATTACCCTTCCTGGCGGGCACACGAGCTCTGAGGCCACCAATCGTTTTACCGCGGTAGCGATTACGGGCTACGGCTGGAAGCTTTAAAGGGGTTATGGCCAAAAGCAATACGATAGCGTGCTCACCGGTATAGAACTTATAGGAAGACACCCATCGTTTTATGCGTGGGATACAGTTGCCCATTCTTCCTCAACTTTTACTCAATTAAAACTTCTATTTTTGCTCGAGGCTGCTGAAAAGGGACTCTGCACTTCATGCAGAGATAAATCAAATTCAGGGCTTGGGGGCAGGACAGTTACGATGCTTGAAGCTTCTTGGCGCGGAGCGAGATTGTATCTCGAAAAATACTGAAACCTATAAATGTGGTTTTTTGTGGTGGTTGAAAGCCTATCCCTCTTACGGGGTCATCATTACATTCAAACCTGACGAGGTTGAGGAGCTGTCAAAAATATTTACGGTGCTGGCATAACCTGTACGTCGACTGGCGAGGTTACGGGCGAGGGAATACTTTATTTGAGCTTTTGGGTAAGACGGAAGTGTTTATAGATTATAGTAAAGAAAGTGTCACCGGAATAAGCCAGCATGAATTTTAACGGAGGAGGCGTGTGCTACCAGCCCGGTTTGATGTGACCCCGATTCGCTATTGCCCAGAAAGCGGCGATGATTGGCGACATTACCACCACGAGGCTCACGTAAGAAAGGGTCAACCTGAAAAGGTACAACCTCCGCAATTGAGACCATGTGAGATTTTTTGTGGTTCTCTTGCTTTTGACAATGAATTTCCGCATGGTGTTCTGTTCCACCGCTGATAGAACCGGTATATCTTTTCTCGCCATTATTGTCATTCGGAAGACGAGTGTTAAGATAAACACGGAGAAAAACACGCATATTAGACTGAAAACGGGTATATCAATAAAATAAAAACTCTTTGCATTCCACACCCACCAGTGGTTTGTGATTCCGACCGGCTCAGCGAGAAGGTAGAAAACAAGGGCTATCGCACCTGATATTAATGAGCGGACATATTCGTTTTGCTGGCTTGTGATTGACTCAGAGATAATATACGAGAATCCTGCTGCCATAATCCATAAAAAAAGTGCGGCAAGGGGAACCACGCCCAGCCATATGATGTAACCCCCGAGCGGATAGTGTTTGTAGTAGTTATTAGTAGAGTACCAATAGAAGTTTTTCAAACCTGTTAACACGAAAGTTGTTTCTATGGCAAGACTGAACAAAAGCCCACCATATAAAAAGGCGCGGGCCCTGCTTCTTCCAAACGTTCTCATTAACCCATAGTAAAAGAACGGAAACAGAATGAGTACACTTACATCAAACGCTATAGAGTTTGCTTTCAACGATACTTCCCCTTTCGAATTCGAACGATTGCTATTCCACCGAAAGTGGCTAATGTGGTGGTCAAAACTAGCAGATAAAGGTTATAGCCCTTCTGGTCTACAGACCTGGCAAGATTTGAAAGATTTCCCGCTCCCTTTGTTTGAAGCGGTAG
>JACVIW010000218.1 GCA_015711695.1 Candidatus Geohydrothermomicrobium daggyaiense | reverse complement strand
GCGGAAGATAAAAATCGAAGATTTCCTACTTTTGTTACTAGCAGCGATTGGGCTGTCTCCGCTATTTACATGCCTTTTCCTGACGATAAAACTGCTTGCGAAGTACTATCTGAAAGGATTCAAAGCTTCCTCGGTTGAAGAGCCAGTACAAAAGCACGTAGACCTTTATACCATGTCTGATCTAATGAATTATATAGAGAAAATTCCTTTCGGCTATCACATGCCAGGGTCTATTGGAGAACTGCTCGCGCTGGTTACTGATTTCTTGCCGTCAGTGCTCAACATGGTTCCGAAGACCGCTGGCTTACTTTATCCCTATCCCCCAGTTTTCGAGCCCGTCGCATTCGAATCACGCGATGGCACTCCTATCTGCGGACTTGTTGCCCTTCATGAAACTGAATCGCCAAGACCTGCTCTCCTTATCGTGCACGGACTCTTCTCAAGCAAGAACTCTTATCCCATACTTGCTGTTGCTCTTCACGCATACTATAAGTGGGGATTCAACGTCATGGTCATTGATCTCCGCAATTTCGGAGATTCCGCCAGGTTCTCCAGAGCGCCAACCACATGGGGTTATCGGGAAAGTGACGATATACTGGCCGCCTCAGCCTTTTTATCTTCCCTGGAAAATGTTAGCACGGTGGGTGTCCTTGGAATAAGCATGGGAGCAGCGTCCGCGATAATAGCTGCTGCGCTTTCAGGATTGGAAGGTCCGATAAACGGGGGCGTTGTAGCTCTCCACAGCTTTGCTGACTCAAAGACAATACTGGATTACTTAGACGGGCGAAAATCGCTAACCGTGAAAACTGCTATCATTAAGATAATTTTCAGGTTGCTCATCCTGCTCAATACCATCTTTCACGCTCCCCGCCCCGTTTTCAGCCTTAATTCCTATAACCGGAATATATCCTCGCAGTACTACGAAATGACAGAGGATGAAATCCTCCGTAAGGCGAGCCCGGTTAAACACATAACCAACATCGAGATACCCTGTTTGGTGATCCACTCTAATGATGACCTCATTGTCCCCATAAACCAGGCAGAGGCATTAAGAGAAGCCGGCGCCGATAACCCCATGGCTGGCTTCATAATTAATCAAACGGGCGGCCACGCCGCTTACATATACACCAATAAGAAATGGCTACTTGACACGCTCGAAATCTTTTTTAGCTCATGGGCGAGACGTTTCGATTACAATAGTCAAGGGCAAAAAGGAAACATAAACATATCGGGAAATCTGGGCAACCAGGACAACTGAGACATTTGTTTTTCGGGAGGCGAAGATGAAAAAAGAAACAGGTCAGCCTGAAACACCAGCACTTGAAACCCTCAGAATACCGCCAGGTCTCAAAGTAATAGAAGAAGGTAAGCCATTTTTCATAAAGGGTGATAATAAAGCCGGTTGTCTTCTTATCCATGGTTTCACGGGAACAACGTCAAGTATGCTTCCGATGGGAGAATACCTCTCATCGGAGGGAATAACAGTGCTCGCCCCAAGACTCCCCGGGCACGGAACAGATGTTAAAGATATGTCCCTTTACTCATACCTCGACTGGGTCAAGACGGTCGAAAAGGCACTCGAGGAATTAGCATCTCTTTGTGAACGAGTCTTCGTCGCCGGACTTTCAATGGGAGGCACACTGACCCTTTACCTTGCAGAACACCACCCGGAAAAAATCGCGGGTATTGTCCCGATATGCGCTCCGGTCACGAGAATCGCCCCGGGGATCCAACAGCATGCTCTTTTCCTTGTTCCCTTTTTGAAACACCTGTTGCCATATATGCCCGGACCTGGCAATGATCTCAAAGACCCTGACGTGAAAGAAATAGCTTATGAGAAAATGTCAACTGTGGCGCTCCATGAACTTGTGAAACTCGTAAAAACAGTTAAGAAAGATATCGGTAGAATCAGTGCTCCAGCGAGAATCTTCGAAGCGCGCGAAGACCATGTTGTTCCACCCGAAAACGCATCGTACATATATGAAAACATAAGTTCAAGTGACAAGAAGCTCATCTGGTTGGAAAATTCGTATCACGTTGCAACTCTAGACTACGATAAAGAAATTATCTTCAAAGAAACAGCCGAACTTATAAGGCAATACAGTTAATAACGCACTGGGGGGAAAATTGTTTTACTGCCCGCTCTGTGGAACTCCTTGGACACTTCCAAAAATGTTCTCCTGGAACCCCAATGGTACTCTCACGCTCGCAAAAAATAAGACCAGGCGTTTTTGTCTTCTTGATACCGAGGCAATAGTTTCAACCGTGGAAACCATCTCCGGCAAACTGTCGGAAATCTCAGACTTCGTTTTTCAGGCGACAAAACTCACCGGTTTCTTATTACTGGAAAATTTTCCTTACAGGTTACCTTTAATGGCGCTGGGGCCCTTGAGCATTCTCAAAAAAGGATTGAAATATCAGCTCCTCTCAATGGTTTGCTCGACTCTGGGATACGGCAAACCTGAAGAAGTTAGAGAGCGCAAGACCGGAGAAATGGAACTTCGAATCTTCAACCCTTTCTACCCACCTGCCTCGACTGGATTAATAACTGGAATGATCGAATATTTATCAGGCTCTTCGTTTAGCGCCACATACGAACTTCAAGGCGAGGCGGAACTTCTCGTTTCGATTTATCCTTCAAGCGGAAAAGCAAGGATCTCATCACTGGACCTTAATCCCCCTCTGGTCTCAGGTCGAAACGTTATTGAACTCTGCACCGCTTGCAGGACACCCTTAGATATTTCATCAAGATTCTTCTTTGATATCGAGCAGGGAGAAATCCAGGAAATACAGAATTCGGGAAGAGCCGCCTTTGTAGATGTAGCCTGTCTGCGCACTGTTCTTAATGAAGTTGAGCGTGAGACACGAAACGACATTCCCGCGCTCATTTTAAGGCTTGAAAAAGAACGGGTCAGGAGAATATATGAAAGCCAGAGATGTGAGCTACCGTTCAGAGCTGATGAATACATGAAACATGCGCGCACTTTGAGAATAAGGGGTATGGGAAACGTATCTTCCGCTTCTGTTTCTGGAAGATTAGCCAAAGTCCGTGTTGATAATCCATATCATGAAGCTCTCGTAGCTGCGTTTGTCGCAGGTTTCCATGAGGCTGTGACAGGCGAAGAGTCAAGGGTTGAATGGACGCCTCCCGTACGTGGCACCACTTATGTGAGCGTTTCGAACATATAACGCATTGGCCGCTGCGCTAAACCCATCTCATGATACCCGTGCCCAATGTATTGACAAAATAATCCAGAAAGACCATATATCGCATAAAAACTAAAAACAGCTTGCCTTTAGGAACGGTTTTCCCATGGATGAGCTTAAGAAAAACACATTACTCATTGCTCTTTCCACTGCCGGCGCCTTACTAATGTTGGCAATATGCACAGTCGGCACACCAACGCTAACTTGTTTCCTCATTATTGTGGGCACGGGTGTAATTGCGTTTTTCTCCATCCTTGGTTACGGTCGTTCAAGATATCTACTCGCGCTTGTAATTGCCTGTTTAATATCTCTAACACTTCTATCAAATCGAGATCTCGCAACAGGAACGAGCGGATGGTTACAAATAAGTTCTGTTCTTATCCGATTTCTTGCCACCTCCATTTTTGTTGGACATTTCGGAAAGAGGTTAAGCCTTGCTTCCCAAAAACTCTATACTGACATTAAATCGTTCGCTTCCATCAAAGACACCGCTTTGTCTGAATCAAGAAAAACAATTGAAAGAATCAACGCTCTTGTGGCAGTAATCACATCAATAAGCAAAAAAACAAGGCTTGACGAGATATTGAAGACCGGGCTTGAGGAGTCAAAGAAAGCTCTTCACGCCGACTCAGGTCTCATATACAGAGCTGACAAGGACGGGACACTCAGCATTGTTGAATCATTCGGATATGAAGAAGAAACTCTGAGAAAGATGTCAAAAAAGCGCATAACAATAGAATCGTGTTCCGCTTGCAGCAGGCTTGAACCAGAAGTTGTTGACGATCTATCCTCTTTTAAAAAATGTCACAATCTCGCCAGTATAAAAACTGGCTCTTCGATCTGCCTGCCTATCGTCAGCGGAAGCAGGTTGTGGGGCGCGTTACACCTTCGACGGAAACAACCTGAATCCTTTAACGCGGGTGACATTCAGCTCGCAAGCGCAATAGCCTATCAGTTTGCAATAGCTATGCAGCGAGCGGAATTATTTGAAGAGATATCATTGCTGGCTGTTACCGATCCTCTCACATCTGCTTTTAATTACCGCCAGTTAATAGCGGACCTTGAAATTGAAATCACGAGGTCTAAACGTTACGCGCGGCATTTTTCTTTCCTTATGGCTGATATTGACCATTTCAAGAATTTCAACGACAGATACGGCCATCAAACAGGCGACGAGTTATTACGAATCGTGGCTCGCACGCTCGT